>CAZAGY010000007.1:0-16734 GCA_964485025.1 uncultured Gammaproteobacteria bacterium | reverse complement strand
TTTACTGGTATGGGAATAAGTTCCGACTTTATGAAGGAAAATCAGCCAAGATGTTTTTCAATCAACAAATTCATTCGTCAGAGACGGTAAAGAGCGATAATTTGGAGGGAGTGATAGCCTCGCCGGGGAAATATGTCGGTCATGTAAGAATCGTTTTACGCGCCGAGGAATTGAAAAAATTCAAAACAGGTGAAATTTTAGTCGCTCAAATGACCAGCCCGGATTATATCGTGGCAATGAAAAAGGCGGGAGCCATTATTACCGACAGGGGTGGGGTAACCTGCCATGCCGCCATTGTCAGCCGGGAACTCGGCATTCCCTGCGTGGTGGGAACCGGAATAGCGACTAAAACATTCAAGACAGGAGATTTGGTGGAAATCAACGCCAATCATAATTCAGTGAAAATTTTGAAAAAATAATATGATTCAAGGGGTTATAAAGAAGATAAAGAGCACTGACTGGTATCGGCAGGGAGGGACATGTTTGCCTTATTATACTTCCATTGCTTATCGTGCCGCTCTTGCTCTTTATGACGGCTTTGTTTTTTATCAAGGTAAAAATAATTACGGATATTTTAATAAAGATATAGAAAAAAAATTCTGCCAAAAGATGATAAAAGAACAGATTAAAGATAAAAAATATATTATTAAATCGTATTTTAATCCTTGGCTAAAGATTAAAAATGAACAGGATGTTTTTTGCCGGAAAATAAACCGGGAATTTCTTGCCGGTCTGCCGGAAAAAGAATTTATTATTATTCACGGGCAATTCAATGATTTGCGGACAAAAATGTGGAGCAAAGGTATTTTAATAGAAGCTTTTGACCCTTGGGGTAAAACGTTGATTGACAAATATCTGGTCAAAAATAATCTGAATATTTCTCCCGGCGATTTAGACGTTTTAGTCAAACCGAACGGCCTCAATTTTATTCAAAAAGAATTATTGGACAGACTGCTGATTGTCAAGAAATTTAAAAAAGGCGGGAAGATTGATTTTGACGTCATAAAACACGCTCAAGAATATCATTGGCTCAACAACACCTGGGCGGATATCTTTTGCCTGGATAAAGATTATTTTTCAAAGTTAATCAAAAAAGACTTCAAGAAGGACATAAAAGTCATTGATAGACAAATAAGAGACTTACGGGAATATGGCAGCCGGACGAAAAATAAAATGAAAAAATTGATTGATAAGTATGAAATTCCTTCAGAAATGATTAATATATTGGAACTTTTTTCAGTGATGAGTGATTGGCGCGACATCAGAAAGGGCCAAATGATGAAGATAAATTCCTTCGCCGAAGATTTTTTACAAGAGTTAAAAGAAAGGAGTAAAATAGAGAAAAGATATCTGCTTTATTTGGATCCCTATGAAGTGTCTAGTATCAGACACCTGAAAGGATTGGAAGATGGATTGAAAAAAAGAGGAAAATGTTGTCTTCATTATCTTGAGAGAATAAAGACTAAATGGTTTACGGAAAAACAAGCCCTAAAATTTTATAATTTATTACAGAATAAAATCATCCAATCCGAGGAAGTAAAAGGGGTAACCGCCTGTAGAGGAAAAGCCAGCGGCCGAATAAAAATTATCATCAGTTTAGACGATTTTTTTAAAATGAAAACAGGGGATATTTTGGTGACCCAGATGACCAGACCCGAATACCTGCCGGTAATAAAAAAAGCCGGTGCAATCATCACTGATGAAGGAGGCATAACCTGCCATGCCGCCATTATTTCCCGGGAATTAGGCATTCCCTGCGTCATCGGTACGCAGATAGCTACTTCTGTTCTTAAGGACGGACAATTAGTTGAGGTTGACGCCGATAAGGGGGTGGTCAAAGTAATCAAGAATTTTACGCGAAGTTTATGAGTGGTTTTAAAAAATCAGAATACGTTCTAACAGGTTCAACACAATCAGGAATTATTTATCTTTATTCTCCCTGCGAATACGTATTAAAGAAATTTAAAGGTAAGGGATTTTTTTGTTTTATTGACGGTTTTTTAAAAGGATTCTTTAATAAAAAGATGATCAGCAGGATGAAGGATGATTTACTTGGAAATTCAGCTGACCAGTTAGATGGAAAATTCAGAAGATGGAAAAAAACATGGCAGAAACATCAAGAATTGTACAGGCTGGCGACAAAATCAAGCAATGCCTGGCGGGAAAATTGGGAAAAGCTGGATAAACTGAACGGCAGATTTTGGGCTGAATCATATCAAATAGAAACAATTGATTCTTTCGGAACAGAGCTGAATAAAATAATCAGTAATAATCTTAAAAAAATAGGTCTGGACGGAAGTCTGACCGGCAAATTGATTTGCCCGGCAAGATTAACCGTATTGCAGAAAATGATGTCCGATCGCGAAAAAGTAAAGAAGGGGAAAATGCCAAAAAATGTTTATTTGCGCCGGTACTGGTATTGCCACGGGGACTGGAACGGAGGAGAACTGTTGACGAAGGAACTGTTTAAAAAAGATATTAAGCAGAAAGAAATAAAGACGGATTTTAAATCCCTTAAAAAAATTCATCGTGCCGTTGATAAAAAGCTGGATAAACCGGTCCTTAATCTGGTTCGCTTGTTAAGAATTCTTTCTTTGTGGCGCGACGAAAGAAAAGTTTTAATGCAGAAAATCAATCTTGGTTATGAAAGGGTGATTAAAGACGCGGCCAATGAATTAAAGGTTGACTCTAACTTGGTGAAATGTTCCCTTTTGAAAGAAGTTGACGAAATTCCAGTCAACCGAGAGAAATTCGTATCCAGAAGAAAGGCCGGCGTAGCAGTATTTGATTTTTCCAAAGATAAGGAGAAAGAAACGATTGTTGACGGGAATGAAGCTTTTAAAATAATTAACAGATTCTGCCAAGCGAAAGGAAAATCAATGATAAGGGGAACATCGGCTTCCAAAGGATTAACGGTTGGCAGGATTATGATTGTCCTGAGAAAAAACGATTTTCCTAAATTTAAAAAAGGAATGATTTTAGTCACCACCATGACCAGGCCGGAATATTATCCTTTAATGAGAATAGCCAAAGCGGTTGTCACTGACGAAGGCGGCATTACTTCTCACGCCGCCATTATTTCCCGGGAATTAGGCATTCCCTGCGTCATCGGTACGCAGATAGCTACTTCTGTTCTTAAGGACGGACAATTAGTTGAGGTCAACGCCGACCACGGAACGATTAAAATACTTAAATAAAGATTCGGTGGAAGCCCGCCCCGCATTTAGCGAACGAAGTGAGTTATAGTGCGGGGTGGATGCGGATAAAGGAGTGGTGAAAATAATAAAATAAAAACAATAGGTTAATAAAAATAGAAGATTATGAGAAACAAAATGATAAAAATTTGGACCAGAAATTATAACATGAACTTCATGTCCTGCTTAGTTTTGGCGATGAATTTTGAGGCGACAAAGATTTTGAAAAAATCTTTTAGCACCGCTTTAAGCATGGGTATTTCAGGAAAAACATCTTTTTGGATGGGCGAGAAGGAATATGACATCTTTGAAAATTTACTCATTGCGAATTTTTTGAAGAATCAACAAAGTTTTAAAAAGTATTTATTTTCTTACAAAAAATGTAAGGAGAGATTCGGGAAGACGGCGAAAAAAATAAATTCAAGTGATCTGAAAAATTTTAGCCAAATCCAGTTAGCTGAAATTTACAAAGATTTTTTTTCAAGGGATTCAGAATTCATCCTTTTGGGCCAGTACATGGCGTTTATTTTAATTGAAATGATTCCTAAGATTTTAAAGCAGAGATTATTGGAATCAGGAATCAGTCCGGTTGAGGCGGAAAAATTGATGTCTATAGTTTTATCTCCGTCAAAAGTCAAGGCGGTAACGAGAATGGAGGAAAAAATATTACGGGTGGCTTGGGCTTTTAAGCATAAAAAAACGTTGCGCGACAGGAATAAATTGGTTATTGAAAATCTAATTAAGGAATACGGGTGGATTCCCTCTATGACCTTTGATGCGCCGCTCTGGGGAAAGAAATTTTTTGAAGATAAGATTAAAGAGATGATTAAAAATCCTGATTTGGAAAAATTTCTTGAAGAAGTAGAAAGCGCAAAAAAACAGGCAAAAAAGGTAAAAAAAAGTTTCAATAATCTTTTGTTAAAATATCCCAAACTGAAAGGAATATTTTTAACAGCTAATAAATTGGTAGATTTGAAAGATGAGCGGGATGAAGCCCGAAGATTTATTTATTTTTTATCACGCCCCCTTTTCTTTGAGATTGCCTTAAGAACCAAACTGAAAATTGACGAAGTTTTGACACTCTCTCAAGACGAGATAGATATATTCTTAAAACGAGATGTTTTGCCGCCTTTAGCGGAGATTAATCGCAGAAAAAATAATTTTGTCGTTTGTGTCGCGAAGAAAAAATTAAAAATTTATTCAGGGAAAAAGGCCGTTGAATTTGCAAAAAGGTATTTACATGAAAAAGAAGAATCAATTCAAAAAGAATTTTCCGGGATTATCGCTTCGCCCGGGGTGGCAAAAGGATTTGTAAAATTGATCGGGGATAAAAAGGACCTGCCAAATGTTAAAAGAGGGGATATTTTGGTGGCCATAACCACTCATCCGGATTATTTGTTCGCGATGAGACGTGCTAAAGCCGTTATTACTGACGAAGGCGGTTTGACTTCCCATGCCGCTATTGTTTCCCGGGAGTTTAAAATTCCCTGCATTGTCGGCACCAAGATTGCCACTCAGGTTCTCAAGGATGGACAGCTTGTTGAGGTTGACGCCAATAAGGGGGTGGTCAAAGTAATCAAATAAAGATTCGGTGGAAGCCCGCCCCGCATTTAGCGAACGAAGTGAGTTATAGTGCGGGGTGGATGCGGATAAAGGAGTGGTGAAAATAATAAAATAATTTTATATGGTTTTTAGCGCTAAAGAAAAGTGGGTTAAGAATTTTGGCATTAAAGCTTCTGTTTTAACCATTTATGCATTAGCAAAAGGACATAAGTATATTAATAAGGTTTATGGCCTACCTATTTGTCTTGATTATAAATATATAGACGGGGAAGAGTTTAGGAAAGCAGAATATTTACAAAAAATAAACAATATTGTCAGACAAGACGTTAAAAAATGGGTAAGGTTGATTGTTGATAAATTAAGCTTAATTGTTGACGAGTTTGAATCATTTTGTCAGGAAAAAAAAGAATACAATACAAACTTACAGGTACATGATGATTATAAAGAGTTTTTTAAAAGATATAGTTATTTTGTTGGTATTTGTGACGTGCCGGTTTTTATTGACGAGGCAGTGAGCGAGAAAATTCTTAATGAATTGAAAAAAAGAAAAGTTAAAAACATTGATAAATACTTTCAAATCCTTACCACTTATCTTAAAAATCTTTATATAACTCAGGAGAATAAAGATTTTCTTACGCTTGTCATTAAGGTAAATAAAAAAAAGAAAATATTTTTAAATAATTTTAAAGAGTTTAAGAAAACGGCCTTATATCAGGAAATATTAAACCATCACTCTAGATATTCTTGGATGGGCTTTCGTTTGCTTTTAGGGAAGGAATTCACCTTAGGATATCTTTTAAAGAAGATAAAAGAGAATATGGACACTGCTCAGAAACAGTTAAACAAGATCTTAATTAAACAAAAACAAAATAAAGAATTATTTAAGAGAACTGCAAATGGACTGAAATTAGACAATGACTTACTGCAGTGCGGCCAGTCATTAATGTGGATCAGAGATAAAAGATATGTCGGTATTACCAGAGGAGGGTTTTATAAAAGGAAGTTATTCAAAGAAATTGCTCAAAGATTAAAGGTCAATCAAGAAGACATACTTTATTTATTACCCAAAGAAATAAAAGTAGCTTTAATAAACGGAAAAAAGATTAACAAAAAATTAATCATACAAAGAAAAAAGAGATACGTTTTACTTATGAAAAATGGTAGAGTGGGTAATTTGATTATTGGAAAAAAACTAACAGTACTTAAAAGGGAAGATGTAAGCCGCGTTAATGAATTAAAAGGACGGAGTGCTAATTCTGGCCGAGCCTCTGGAGTAGTAAGAGTTGTCATTTATGATAAAGATTTAGCCAAATTTAAAGCTGGCGAGGTTTTAGTGACTAATATGACCACTCCTGATTATATTACGGCAATGAAAAAAGCGGCAGCCATAGTTACAGATTTAGGGGGAATAACTTGTCATGCAGCTATTATCAGCAGAGAGTTAAATATTCCCTGCATTATTGGTACGCAAATAGCCACTAGAGTTTTGAAAAATGGGGATAGAGTGGATGTCGACGCGAACAAGGGGATAGTGACGGTATTAAAACGAGTATAGTTTATTTTATGAAAAAATTATCTAAATTTCCTTTGTTAATAGTCAGTAAAACAAGTTCGTTTTACAACAAAGCATTCCATGCCAAAGTTTTTACTTTATTTGCCTCTTCGGAGAGTGAAGTATATACTCTTGCTAAGAGATTTAAACCTCATTACGACTTTTGTTATTCATTTATGTGTGCTGATCAAGGTCAGTGGTTTCTTGATATTAATGGTATTAATAGGGTAAGGGTCTGGGTTTTGCGTACCGCACGGAAGACTATTAAGCCTTTAAAGCAACTTTATTCCGCATGGCAGAATGACTGGGATGAGTATATTAAACGCTCACAGCGCTTATTAACATATGATTTAAGTAAATTATCGGATAAAGAATTTTATAGTGAATTCAAAGAATTTTATAAGAGTTATCTTAAGGTGGGATCTATTGCATATATAGCCGATTCATTCATGTCTACTGGCGAGACTGATTGGCTGGAAGAGCTTTTTAAAAAGGAATTGAAGCGTTTAAAGGTAAAGGACGGTTTAGTTGATACGGTGCGCGTGCTTACGTGTCCTATTCATTTATCTTTTACCCTTGAAGAAGAGTTTGAATTAATTAAGTTGGCGGTCTTGGTTGACCGGAGGTTCTCAGGTAAACTTCCCGCACTAAAAAGTTTGGCAAAATTAGAACCCATTTTATATCGATTTATCTGTCGGCATCAGGAAAAATTTTATTGGATTCGCAATAATTATTACCACGTTGAGTTTATAAATCGGAATGATATTTATCGCCGCATTATATCCTTGGTTTGTACAGCACGCAAAAGGCACGAGAGTATGGCACAATTAGCAAAAAAGAAAGCAGCTGAACTTAAAGAATTCCGTCAACGGAGAGAACAAGTGCTTCGGCGGATACCACTTTCGCGTTATCATAGGAATGTATTAGAAATTGCAAGACTTTTCACTAAGTGGAAAGATGTTCGTAAGAGTGGCGTTTATATTGGTATGTACCACTTTGACAAATTTTTAAGTGAAGTTGCTCGGCGGACGGATTTGAACAGGAAAGAAGTGAATTTCTTGGTTTTCGATGAAATAAAAGATGTACTTTTTAAAAAGCGTATATCTATGTCTGAGCTTAAGGCACGTATGCAGCAAACATTCTTTGCAGTTACTCCTAAGGGTTATTATATTATTGGCGGTCGACAAGCCGGTCCCTACTTTAAGTATTTTATGAAAGGGACCCTTACGGCTAATATAAAGGAATTTAAAGGTGTTCCAGCTTCATCCGGTGCGGTACGTGGCCGAGTCCACCTCATTCGCAAGACAGACGAGATGCGGTTTTTTAAACAGGGAGAAATACTGGTTACCAACCAAACAACCCCGGAATTCGTACCTATTATGAAAAGGGCGGCGGCCATTATTACAGAGCAGGGCGGTATTACTTCTCACGCAGCAGTAATTTCAAGAGAATTACATAAACCGTGTATTATTGGCACTAAGATAGCTACTTCTGTTCTTAAGGATGGGGACTTGGTGGAAGTGGATGCGAGCGCCGGGGTAGTAAGAATATTAAAAAAAAAGATTAACTAAGGAAATGAAAACCTTTTTAGGCGACAAATTTCAATGGGGGCCCAATGATGGGGCGCCGTTGACAATACATTATTCCGCCTTGGCTGGAGTAAGAGAAGTTAAACAAGACTTGGGTATTACTTGGCCAAGAACACTCCTCGCTTATAAAGGAGACAAAATGACGTGGTTCAACGATAACGAGCTTCTTGTGGAAACAGGCAAAGAAGTCGTGAGAAAACTCATTTTAAACAAATCTAAAAAAAGAGAGATTGACGCCCTATGGGAGGAAAGAATACAAAAATTTATCCGGGTTACCGGGAAATTTACGGATCTGGGGAAAATGTTAGATTCAGAGCTGATCGGATTGTACAGAAAATTCAACAAAGCGTATTTTGGATTCTGGAGTATTGGAATGCTCGCCGAGTTGGTCAATCTAGGAGCAGAAGCGTTATTAAGGGAAACAATTAAAAAAATCCCGGAAAAAGAAAGAGAAGAATGTATGGCCATATTGTCTGCCCCCACAAAGCTTTCTTTTTATGCGAAAGAAGAAATCGCTCTGTTTAAAATAGAAAAAGAGTTGTTAAAATTCAAAAAAGAGATACTTAAGGGCAAAATGAAGGATTTTAAGCAGTTAATAGATCACAGCAATAAATATTATTGGATTTTGAACAACTATTATGAAACGCATTACTTAAGAGAGAATTATTTTTTAGGCATTATTAAAAAGCATTTTTTTGACAATGTTGACCAGGACAAAAAAATAAAAAAGATATTATCCTGCCCGAAGAAAGCAAAAACGAAGAAAGAGAAGTTAATTAGAGAGTATAAATTGGGAAAAAAGAGCGTTGTTTTGGCAAATGTCGTTGACGAATTCATCTTGTTTCAGGACGAGAGAAAAGAATATAATCTGATTGCCCATCAGTTTATCGACCTGTTTCTCAAGGAGGTTGGAAAAAGAAAGAATATCCGTTTTCAGTCTCTAAAGTATCTTTTTCCAGAGGAGATTATAAGCTTTTTTCAAGGGAAAAATTATAGGCAATTGATAAAAAAAAGGGGAAAAATGCTTGTGGTTGAATACGACAAAGGAAAGTACGCTTCTTTTAACGGGAAGGAATCGAGAGCATATTATGATTCCTTATTCCGTATAACCGTAAGCAAAGACACGAAAGAAATAAAAGGAATTATCGCCAACAAGGGTTTTATAGAAAAAGGGAAAGTAAAAATACTTTTGTCCGTCAGGGAAATAAAAAAATTGGAAAAAGGAGAAATATTGGTAACGACAATGACCACACCCGATTTTATCGTCGCCATGAAAAAATCCAGCGCGATTATAACTGATCAGGGTGGTCTTACTTCCCATGCCGCCATTGTTTCCCGGGAATTAGGTATTCCCTGCATTGTCGGCACCAAAATTGCCACTCGGGTACTTAAAGATGGACAGTTAGTTGAAGTCAACGCCAATCATGGAATAATCAGAATGCTTGAAAAATAAATTATTATGAATAAAAAAGAAACGATAAAAATAATTAAAAATATTGATTATTATCGGCAGGGTTGTGCGAGTAAGCCACTATATGTTTCCTATCCTGCGAAGGCCTGCGAGCATTTTTATCTTAAGAACAAACCCTTGCCTTATTGTTATAAATATTTATTTTTCAGGTTCGATAGTAATCTGGCAAATGACTGGATAGCCAAAAAAGATGCGAAAAAGATAGTCGTTTTTTATTTAAACAAACAGCGAAATGATGAGAACTTTATAAAGAAAGCAAAAATCCATTGGGATAAATTTTGTCTCAAACCTTATCTTAATTTATTGAAAATATTGGATAAAAGCGATTTTTCTTTATGGTCCAATAATGAGTTGTTAAACAAATTCGAATTATTTTCTTATAAATACATGGCTGTTTGGAGAAATTCAATCTTCCATGACGCTTTTGACATATGGGGCGAAGAAACATTAAATAAAGCATTAAATCAGGAAAAATCGTCATTATCAGATGAGGAATTGAAATTATTTTTATCAACTACCCAAGTTTCACTTTTACAGCAAGAGAGAATGGATTTATTAATATTGGCAGAATTCGTTTTAAAAGATAAGAGAATGGTAGAAGCGATTATATCTGGCAAAATCAATGAAATTAAAGATAAATTTCCCTCTGTTCATGACAGATTGAAAAAACACAGTGAAAGATATTATTGGTTGCATAATGATTACAGCTTGATTGAAAGACTGGATGAAAAATATTTTTTAAAAGAACTGGGGAAGATTGTCAAAAAACCGGTTGAATTAAAATTCGAATTAAAAGAAAAGAGATTGAGAAAAAATTTTGATTCTCAAAAGAGTCGAATTTTTAAAGGAAAAAAGATTAGTAAACGTACGCAAAATGTCGTTAATTTATTAGCATTTATCACTTACTGGCGCGATGAAAGAAAAGCCTGCAACCAAATGGCGGGCAATGTTATATATAAATTCACCCAAGAATTCAGTCGTCGTACCAAGATTGCCGTTGAACTTATCGAGTATTTGTTTTGGCCGGAAATCATAAAGAAAATATATAAATTTTCGAGAAAAGACATTGGAAATCTAAAGGAAAGAAAAAAACAAGGATTTTCGTTTTTTATTCCGCGAATAGGGAAAACTGATTTGTGGTTTGGGGAGACAGCAAAAAAGATGTCATTATTGTTGGAAAAGGAAACTTCGGGTAATGGAGAATTGAAAGGCCGGCCGGCTTACCCTGGTTTTGTCAAAGCCAGAGTGAGATTGGTGCTGAATAAGGGCGATTTCCGCAAATTCAGGCCGGGCGAAATTTTAGTCGCTCCCAATACCCGGCCGGAATATGTGCCCATCATGCGAATCGCCAAAGCGATTATCAGCGAAGAGGGAGGTATTACTTGTCATGCCGCCATTGTTTCCCGGGAATTGAAAAAGCCTTCGATTGTCGGGGTCCAAGGAGCGACAAATATTCTCAAGGACGGACAGCTTGTTGAGGTTGACGCCAATAAGGGGGTAGTCAAAGTAATCAAATAAAGATTTGGTGGAAGCCCGCCCCGCATTTAACGAACGAAGCGAGTTATAGTGCGGGGTGGATGCGGAGCGTGGAATAGTTAGGATAATAGAAAGGAATAAAAAGTAATTGATTCTATATTTGTTTCCGCTCATTATGTAAAAATAAGCGAAGCCCTCACCGAGTTTTATTCTGGTGCACGGGCCGACAACGGCATGGTGAGAATATTAAAGCGATAAATTATATTTTATGGTAAAATTTCAAGGAAAACATTGGGACTTATGCATCACGAGAAATTTTTTCTTTTTTCATAATTGTTTGGATGGCCTGCAATATTCCTATCTGAATAAATATGGTCTTAGCAGGAATGACCCTCTCGTTATTTCAAAGGACGGCAGATTCGGCTTTATTTTTCATAACAGAGAACAAATTAGAAACTATAATAGGAGTGTTGAAAATATTTGCTTATCGCCGATTAAACTTAAAAAAATAGAAACTCTTTATTATAAATTTGGAAAAGAGCTTTTAAAAGCAAGTTCTGAATTGGAAAAAAGAATAACTCGGAAGACTTTTGAAAATTTTCTTGAGGCATATAAAAATTTATCGCCCGGATTATATTTAACAAGTGCGATCGGCCGTCACATGCAGGAACTATTGATAGATAAATTACGGAAGATTTATCCCTCCCTTTCTAAATTAAAGATTGATATTTTGATTTTCAAAATTACTTATCCCGATGAACATACCCCTTTAATTGAATCGCAGCTTTCATTATTGGGAATAGGAGCGGAATTACAGAAGAAGAATTTTACCGTAAGAGATATAAAAATTGACGCTAAAATTTATAAAAAGTTTAAAAATTATATTAATAAATATTCGGTGATTCCGGTGAACTTTAACGAAGATCCTTGGACAGAAAAAGAAATATTAGAACAATTAAAAAATTTAATGAAGAATAATTGTATCATTGAAAAAGAGATAATCACAGAACAGCATAAAGAAAAAATAAAAGAAGCAAAAGAAGCTCTAATAAAGATTAAAAATAAAGAAATTGAAAACATCGCCAATTCTCTGAAAATAGGCACTTTGCTTAATGAGTACCGTAAATTTATTTTCTGCCGGGCAAGTTTGGCTTATAGACCGTTTTTCCAAAAAATCGCCAGAAAATACAACATTTCTGACTGGCGTGAATGCGGGAAATTTGTTCCGGAGGAGATAATCAGTTTATATTTTGACAAAAAAAAGAAGGTTTTAGACGTTTTATCAGAAAGAGAATGGGCCGGAATTACGTCCGCAAAAAACAGAAACGGTTATAGGTTTCTTTTACCAAAAGAAATAAAAATATTTTTAACGGGGATTAAATCGACAATATCAACCACCAAGAAAACAGATAAAATTCAAGAGGTTAAGGGGACGACTGCAAATCGGGGGATTGTCCAAGGAATTGCGAAAATTATTTTAGGAAGTTCAGACTTTCATAAATTCAATGATAATGATATTATTGTAACTAGCATGACTTCCGTTGATTTTGTGCCATTAATGAAACGGGCATCAGCTTTTGTAACTAATGAAGGAGGTATAACATCTCATGCTTCAATTATTTCCCGGGAATTAAACAAGCCCTGCGTCATCGGTACCAAAATCGCCACCAAGGTTTTAAAAGACGGCAATCTGGTTGAGGTTGATGCTAACCACGGAACGATTAAAATACTTAAACATATATGATTAACCGAAGAATGAACGCAAAAAGCTATCTTGAAATCATCAGATGTTATGGTCTGACTCATGCCAGTTCGCGGGCCCTGCCCTTGCTTTCCGTCAGCTGTCTTTTTGAAGGTTATACCTGCGTTCTTAAGCAAACGGCCGGTTATTCCTATAATATAGGCGCTATAGGAGAAAATAACAAAACCCGCTTTTTGATCAATGAGGATAAAATAGGGGAATTGTTCGGCAAAAGGGTCAGAACAGGCGGTCTGCCTGTTCTGATTAAGAGGATGCGTCGGGATTTTCTACAAAACAAGCAACAGGTAGCCAGAGCCCGAAAGGAGAAGAACAATTTCAAGGGCCTAGTCATGATTCTGGATATTTATCCTCAAATTTTTTCCCAGATAGGCCTTTACAATTCCGCCATGAGATATGTTCAGAATAATCAAGATAAGGCGAAGAAATTGGGGTACCCGGCCTCATTAATAGGGAAAAACAAGGACATGGTGGCCAATCTACTGTATTCAGTCATTGAACCGTTTATCAAAAAGTGCGTTGACGCTATTGGAAAGAAATCTCATTTCAATGGAGACCTGTTAAGATATATGACTATGGCCGAATTCCGAAGTTATTTAAAAAAACCGAGCCTTTCTTTAAAACAGATTCTCGATCTTAAAAGGAGAAAAAACGGCTATCTGTATCTTCTGGCCGGCGGGGAATATCTGACTTTCCGGAAGGAAATCATCAGCCGTGTCGACAAAGAATTGACTAAGCCGGAAGAGAACACGGCGGTCATAAAAGGGGTAGCCGTTTATCCCGGCAAAGCAATTGGCCGGGTTTATAAAGCGTTCCATGGCGTAAAGGTTTCCAAACCCGGCTACGTTCTAGTCACCAATATCACCAAGCCTGATGACGTGCCCTTTTTACGGAAGTTCGCGGCCATTGTTACGGATGAGGGAGGCTTACTCTCGCACGTTGCCGTGGTGGCTAGGGAGTTTAAAATACCGAGCATCATGAGCGCTAAGATCGCCACCAAAGTCCTGAAGGACGGGGACCTGGTGGAAGTGGACGCTGATCACGGTACAGTAAAAATATTAAATAATAAATAATAAATAATAAACTAATGAATTAATATGTTTGAAACATTCAATTTTTTAACGCGTCATTCAAAAAAATTTTAGGAGGGGAAAGGATTAAAGGAATCCGAAAGATATCCTGGCCTAACAGAACAAGGGGAAGAGTTAGCAAAGGAAACGGCAGCCAGGGAGATTAAGGCTGTAATCGATCAGTTGCCCGAACGGACTGTCATGGCGATTATTGGCGCTTCCGATGCCGTTCGCACCAAATCAACTGCCGAAATATATGGCGATGAATTAAAAAAGATTTATCAGGATGACGAAAACGTTGTAGTGAGAACCAGAAAAGAAATTTCCGAATACAGAAAAGCCATTGATGATTTAAAGGTGGAAATGGGGCAAAATCCGAATAAGAAATTCGTCTTGGATTTCCCTTTGTTTGTTAAGGAATTTTCCATGGCTAATAGTTGGCTTGATAAAAAAGGAAATCTCATACCATATGCTCGTGAATTGATGAAGGCGGTTAATAACGATCATGATCAGGCAGTAATAAAATGGGTCGAAACAGACGGCGAAATAAATGGAGTAAAAGGATCCAAGCCCTCGGAAATTGCTCAACTTTATAAAAATGGTTTTGAAAGATTAAAAAAATTTGTTGAAGAGCAAGTGCCCGACCGGCCGGTATTTATTGGCGGAGCAGGGCATAGCTGGGATTTGGATGTTTTTATCGCTTATATGACCCATGGAAAAGTAACCGAAGAATCGGTTAAAGAAATAATGGGCGAAGGCCAGAAAATGATTAAAGAGACGGAAGGATTTTATTTTAACATCGGCGATAAAAATATCAGTGGTCGGTATAGGGGCAAGGATTACGAATTGCCGCTTGAATAACATATTAAAATAATCATATAATACTATGAGCGAATTCATCAAAAATTTTAAGGAGATAGGGAAAGAGAGCGTCAATTTGGCCGGCGGTAAAGGCGCTTCTTTGGGAGAGATGACCAAGGCCGGTTTTCCCGTGCCGCCTGGTTTTGTGGTGACGGCCAAAGCTTTCGAAGATTATCTGAAGGAAACGGACATCAACGTGGAGATTGACAGTCAGCTGAAGAAGATAAATCTTAAGGACGTAGCCAGCGTGGATGAAGCTTCGGATATCATTAGAGAATTGATTATGAAGGGGAAAATGCCGAATCATTTAAAGGGCGAAATCCTTAAGAATTTCAAGTCTTTGAAGGCCAAATACGTGGCGGTCAGAAGTTCGGCCACAGCCGAAGATTCCAAGATTGATTCCTGGGCCGGCGAGCTGGAGAGCTATCTGAATACTACGGAAAAAACGGTTCTGAATAACGTCAAAAAATGTTGGGCTTCCCTTTATACTCCGCGGGCCTTGTTTTACCGCATTGAGAGAAAGATGCAGAAGAAGAACGTTTTCGTCGCCGTGGTGGTGCAAAAAATGATTCAATCCGAAGTTTCCGGCATTTGTTTTACGGTCCATCCCATTACCAAGGATAAAAATCAGATGATTATAGAGGCCGGTTACGGGCTGGGGGAAGCGATTGTCGGCGGCATGATCACACCTGATTCGTACGTGGTGGAAAAGAAAGCATTGAAGATATTGGACATTAACGTCAGCGAGCAGGGCAAGATGATTATAAAGAAAGGGAATGGCAATAGAACGGTAATGGTGCCGAATAATAAGAAAAATCAGCAGAAGTTGAAAAGCGAGAAGATAAAAGAATTGGCTAAGATAGTCAGAAATATAGAAAAACACTATAAATCGCCGCAGGATATTGAATGGGCCATGGAAGGAAAGAAGTTTTATATTGTGCAGAGCAGACCCATTACCACATTATAATATATCGCTTAACCCGACATAGTAATGCAACGTTAAACGTTGCATTGAGTATAAATAAGATATGACTATTGATGAGAAATTTAATAACCTAAAACTCTCTTTTGAAGGGGGAAGAAAGGCGTGTTTTTACGTTCATTGGGCAATGATTCATATGTATTCAACAGAGAATCATAAATGGCCCTTGTTTGTCAAGGTAATCGGCACCTATGATAATCATCTTTCAAATTGGTATTTCATAACCGATGATGAAGTGAAATACAAGAAAATACTTAACCGGGCGATGAGAAAATCTTTTATCAAAGAAATGGAGAAATACCTTACGAATAAGAAAAATTTAGTTGTCAAAAGTTTGGACTCTCAAGTTAAAGACAAAGAAGGATTGATTGAATCACATAAATTTTATCTGCGGGAGTTCGAAAATATTATGCACACGTCCGGATTTTTAAGAAATCTTGATCGTGGTATAATATTGAAAATAAAAAACGATTTTCGGGAGTTTAAAAATATTGATACGGTTCTGAGATTTTGTTCTCAAATAGACATAAAATCATTCTCGTTAAGAGAGAAGGTGGCCGTGTTGAAATTAGCTTCAAAAATTGTTGACGGTAAAATTGATTTGAACAGCGATAAATTCAAGGTAAAAATTAAGGAAATACGCAACGATTTTTGTTGGACCAGTATGGGTTATTTTGACGAAAAACCAAAGACAGAATATTATTACACCCAAGAAGTCAAAAGATTGCTGAAAAGAAATCCAACGAAAGACTTAAAAAAGATTATTATCCAGGAAAAAAATGAACACAAAGAAAAGAAGAATTTTTTAAAGAATCTTACAAAAAAACAGAAGGATATTATATTTTTTGCGAATAAGATAGCGTTTTTAAAAGATTATAAAAAAGAATGTTTAAACGTAATTGCTTACCACGCAGAAAAATTATTCAAAGCTTTGGCTGATTTGACCGGCAAGGATAAAATATTTATTAAGGATTTAACGCACGAAGAGTTGAGAAAATTGGCAATTAAAAAAAATGCCAATTTTGATTTTATAAAGACAAGAAATAAAAGTAATGTTATAATGGCCATGCCTGGAGGATTTAAGATTTTAATGGGTAAAGAAGCGGATACGTTCAAAAAAAATTTATTTAAGAACCAAATAAAAAACATTAAAGAATGCAAGGGCAGAATAGCTTCTAAAGGAATTGCTAGAGGCAGAGCAAAAATAGTAATCAGTT
>CAZAGY010000006.1:0-16966 GCA_964485025.1 uncultured Gammaproteobacteria bacterium | reverse complement strand
GTCCCGACCCTTAGTATCCATTTTAAGTTTTTTTTCTAAAGGTAAGGCCGAACCGATTTTTATTTTAATTTCTTCAGCCGTTCTCTCGCCTATGGCCAAATTGTATTTTTTTCTTATAAAAGTAGCGATGGCGGCGTCAAATTTATTTCCAGCCACTCTGACTGAAGTACAAGCGACAATGCCCCCCAAGGAAATAACTGCCGCTTCTGTTGTTCCACCGCCGATATCAATAATCATATGACCCGAAGCCGAACCAATCGGTATATTCGACCCGATAGCAGCGGCAATAGGCTCTTTAATAATGTAAGCGGCTTTGGCACCGGCCCGCATAGTGGCATCAACGACAGCCCTTCGTTCAGAAGAAGTACAGCCGCCAGGGACGGCCACCATCACTTCAGGACGAAAAATGCTGAAACGACCGACTACTTTGCCGATAAAATATTTCAGCATTGCTTCGGTTGTCTTATAATCGGCGATTACCCCGTCTTTTAAGGGCTTTTTCGCCACAATAGTGTCCGGAGTGCGACCAATCATTTCTTTAGCTTCGTCACCTACGGCCAAAATACTTTTATCTATGGTGGAAATCGCCACCACTGAAGGTTCATTGGTAACAATTCCTTTATTCGGCAGATAAACAAGAATATTAGTTGTCCCCAGGTCAATGCCTATTTTTTTACCAAACATAAATTAATTTTACCTTTTTTCTTTTATACTAATTTTCCCTGTATTTTAAATAATACCGGATTAAAATCGATATCATCGTTGCCGCAGGCACGGCTAAAATCATGCCAATCGGACCGGCCAACTTTCCGCCAATCAACAAGGCGAGAATAACCGCCAAAGGATCAAGTCCCACTGCCCGATGCATAACATAAGGCGAAATCAAAGCATTTTCGATCTGCTGGATAGCGGCGTAAAGGATTAAAACGAATAAAGCCAGGGTTGGTGATTGGGTAAGGGCAATTAAAATCGCCGGGATGCCGCCTAACCAAGGTCCGATATAAGGAATAACTTCTGTAAAACCGGCGATAACCGCCAAGGTTAGAGAAAATTTGACCCCCAAAATTAATAAACCGGAATAGGCCAAAACGCCGACAAACAAACAAAGTAATAACAATCCCCTGGCCCAGGCCCCTATTTCTCTTTGGATCGATTCAATAAATTTATCCAAAAATTCACGATATTTACCGGGCATCACCGAATGAATGAATGAACGGACGCATTCTTTTCTGACCGACAAATAAAAGGCCAGCACAAAAGACATTAAAATTGATATTATCTGCCCTGCGACCGTACCCAAAAAAGAAAAAACCGATAAGGTGCCTAAAGATGATTTACCCAACCAATTGTTTATGATCTCAAAAATTTGGCTCTGTGAATCCGGTTGAATATTTGTCTGAATTTTATTAAAAATTGACTTTAAAAAATTCGGGATCTGGTCAACAAAAAGTCCAGTTTGTTCCACCACGGCCGGGACAACGGCTAAGCCGATTAAAATTAAAATTAATAAAACTCCTAAATAGACAAAAAGAGCGCCCATCCAACGGGGAATTTTTTTGCGCTCAAAATAATTAACTATGGGGTTGATAATCGCCGCCAATAAACCGGCAATTAAAAGAATCAAAATAACGTCTCTAATCAGGTACATCACCCAAAAGCCTCCTAAAATTAGGATTATTTTAATAACTGACCAGTGATCGAGTTTGATTAAAGTGGTATTACTATTATTTTTCCCTTCCATGATTTTTAAAATACGTTTATTATATATGTTTCCACGTCTTAATTATATAGCGCTTTTTAAAAGACGCAAGAAAGCATTTTTATCTTTAATTTGACCAATTAAAGATATGTTTATATTTTTAAAAATGTCCTGGGCAACGTTTTGAATGTCTTCTGTTTTAATCTTTCTCATTTCTTCCAATCTTTCCTTGGGAGTGAAAATTTTGCCGATCAATAAAATCTGTTTTCCGTACCATTTTGCCAGATTAGCTGAATCTTCCAGGTGCAGTCTGATTGAACCTTCAATGTAATCCTTGGCTCTCGACAGCTCTTCCTGTGTTACCCCTTTATCTTTCATCTTCTTTAATTCTTTTAATATAATTTCTATTGCTTCCGGAGTTTTATTTTTATCCACGCCGGCGAAGATTCCGTAATTGCCGGTGTCCTGATAAATATTCAAATCCGTATTAATAGCATAAGCCAGACCTTTCTTAACCCTGATTTCCGTGAATAAACGCGAACTCATATTTCCTCCCAAAATAACCGACAATAACCTTAGGGCTTCTATTTTCGGGTGAGTATAATGATAGGCCAGCCCACCTAAAGCAATCTGAACTTGTTTTAAATCCTTGAATATATTTTTTATCCTGTCTTTGGGTTTATTTTTTTGAGGGTCAAATACATTAAATCCGTTTTGTTTTGCCCGGCCTTTATACTTCCCAAAATATTTTGTTATCAATTTAACAACCTGCGATTTTTCCACCCCGCCCGAAACGGCAATAATCATCCGGTTCGGTTGATAAAAAGACTTTTTATATCCCAGTAGATCCCGATGACTCATTTTTTTTACGTCACTCAACTGACCGCTGATCAACTGACCGAGCGAATGGCTTTGATAAAGAGTACTCTCAAAAAGATCATTGATGTAAAATAGAGGATTTTCCTGATACATTTTAATCTCCTCCAATATCACTCCTTTTTCCTGATAAAATTCTTTTGGGTCAAAAAGCGAATTAAAAAGCATGTCCGACAAAACATCCAAGGCAATCTCTATTTTGTTGTTGACCGTTTTTATCCAATAACCGGTATAATCTTTGCCGGTAAAAGCATTGTAATCGGCGCCAATGCCGTCCAGTTTTTGGGCAATAGCTAAACTGCTGGGACGTTTCTTGGTTCCCTTAAACATCATGTGTTCTATAAAATGGGAAGCGCCGTGTAAATTAGAGGGTTCATAACGGGAACCGACCGGCAATAAAATCAAAGTAGTCGCTGTTTTTGAACTTTTTTTAGGAACGACCACTAATTTTAAACCGTTGGAAAATCGTACTTGGCAATACATAATTAAACCATTTTCTTATTTAAAGAACCTATTAAATCTTCTATGGCTATTCTCTCCTGTTTCATCGTATCTCTGTCCCTGAGTGTCACTTTTTTATCCTTCAAACTCTCAAAATCAATGGTCACGCAATAAGGGGTGCCTATCTCATCTTGGCGGCGATACCGCCGACCAATTGAACCGATTTCGTCGTATTGAACCATCCAGTATTTTTTCGATTCCTTGTATATATCACTGGCTAATTCTACCAAGGGTTCTTTTTTGAACAGGGGTAAAATCGCAACCTTAATCGGCGCCAAATCCTTGTGTAAACGCAGAACAACCTCCATTTCCTTGTTTGATTCCGTGGTAGTTGTCCTTCCACCGCTGATTTCTTTATAAGCATCGGTTAAAAAGGCTAATAACGAACGGTCAACACCGGCCGAAGGTTCAATCACATAAGGAATAAATTTTTCTCCGTCTTCAGCTCTGACCGATAAATCCTCTCCGGAAAATTTACCGTGTTGTTTCAAATCAAAATCGCCGCGGTTGGCAACGCCTTCTAATTCCGACCAGCCAAAAGGAAACTTATATTCTACGTCTGAACAGGCCTGGGCGTAATGAGCTAAATCTTCTTTTTTATGCTCATCTAACCTGAGGTTCTCTCTTTTTATTCCCAGGTTTACATACCAGTCCAACCTTTCTTTTAACCAGTATTCGTGCCATTTTTTAGCTTCCTGGGGTTGAACAAAAAATTCCAATTCCATTTGTTCAAATTCCCGGGTGCGAAAAATAAAATTGCCCGGCGTAATTTCGTTACGAAAAGACTTGCCTATTTGAGCAATACCAAAAGGAATTTTCCCCCGGCTGGATTGCATGACATTATTAAAATTAACAAAAATTCCCTGAGCCGTTTCCGGCCTGAGATAAATCTCCGCTGATTTATCCTCTACCGGTCCCATAAAAGTTTTAAACAATAAGTTGAAATTCTTCATCTCCGTCAGTTCCCCCCGACATTCCGGACACTTTTTTTCTTTTAAATCATCTGATTTGAATCTTTTATGACAAGATTTGCATTCCACCAAAGGGTCAACAAAACCGGATAAATGACCGGAAGCCTCCCAAATTTTAGGATTCATTAAAATTGAACTGTCTAGACCAACCATGTCTTCTCTCTCCTGGACTATCTTTTTCCACCAGGCTTTTTTAATATTATTTTTCAATTCCACGCCCAGCGGTCCGTAATCGTAACACGAAGCCAGGCCTCCGTAAATTTCAGAGGATTGAAAAATAAAACCGCGGCGTTTGCACAAGGAAATTATTTTATCCATTAAATCTTGATTCATATGAATTATGTTATCAGATTCTGTAAAAAAAACAAATGATTATAATCTTCCTTTTTTGATCCGTTCTCTGATTTCTTCCATGAAACCCAGATAAAAAGCCAAATTGTGGATACTGGCCAATCTTGGCCCCAGTGGTTCTTCATTTATAAATAAATGCCTTAAATAAGCCCGAGAAAAATTTTGACAGGCAAAACATAAGCAATTTTTATCCAAAGGTCTAAGGTCCTTTTTATATTTGGCGTTAGTAATCCTTAATTCTTTATAGAGTTTTGCTTTATTTTTGACATAAATTAATCCATGGCGCGCGTTTCTGGTCGGAATGACGCAATCAAACATATCTATGCCGAGCTTAACGGCCCGGATGATCTGGTCGGGTTTACCCACACCCATCAGATAATGCGCTTTATTCTCCGGCAATCGTTTCGTTGTTTCTTCAATAATTTGGTAGGTGTTTTTGATCGGCTCTCCGACCATCAGACCCCCTAAAGCATACCCGTCAAAACCGATATTCACCAAATCATTAAGACTTTTTAAACGCAAATCCTGATAAATCGAACCCTGAACAATGCCGAATATCAACTGCCTTTCATTTTTTCCAAAATATTTCTTCGACTTCTCCGCCCATCGGCTTGTTCTTTCGACGGCTAACGCGGCTTTTTGGCGGTCAACCGGATATCCGACACATTCATCTAAAACCATTATTATGTCCGATCTCAGGTCTTTCTGAATTTTAACTGCCAGTTCCGGGGTCAATAAAATTTTCCGGCCGTCAATTTCGGATCGGAACTCTACTCCTTGATCCTTTACTTTTCTTGTTTTTGCCAAGGAAAAAACCTGATAACCGCCGCTATCGGTTAAAATCGGCTTTGACCAATTCATAAATTTATGCAAGCCACCGGCTTTTTTTATAACTTCCAAACCCGGCCTCAGAAATAAATGATAAGTATTAGAAAGAATGATTTGCGATTTTAAATTGTTTAATTCTTCCGGACTTAAACATTTAACCGCGCCCCGGGTGGCAATGGGCATAAAAAACGGGGAATAAATCGCCCCGTGAGTTGTGATTATTTTCCCGGTTCTGGCTCGGGATTTTTTTGATTTCTTTAAAATTCTAAACATATTATGACAAGTGCCAATTAAAAAATCTTTTGATTGTTTTTCCGGCGGCCAGTAAATCTTTCTGGTCAAAATCCTGACTGATCAAATAATCAAAATCCCGATAAAGTAATTTTTGTAAAATGTTCAAAACTCCTTGATTGATTTTTATTCCCCCTGTTTCGTCATTCGGCTCCAGTCCGTGCTTCAAACAGACAATTCCTCCCTTGATCGGATTAAAGACTATTTCTTTCTCCAGGGGTATTTTGGAACAAATCAGACATCTTCTTATTTCCGGCCGATAACCTAAAAATGTCAAAAATTTAATTAAAAAAGCGCTGATGATGATTCCAATTTTTTCCGCCGGCTGTTCATTTATTCTCTCTAAAAATTTAAGGATCAAGGGAAAAATTTTTGAATCTGACTGGGTTTTGACTAATTTATTGATTTTTTTAAATAGAGCATTAATTTGAATGATTTTCTTTTCGTTTTGGAGAATGTCCTTAAATGATTCTTCGACTTCCCCGCCAATCAAATGAAAATTATTTCTGCCCGGGACAATTACCAGCCTTATTAAGGCAAACGGTTCCGCGACAATGGGGGCCAGTTTAGAATTAACTTTACGCCCTCCACGTATTAAAATCTCTATTTTCCCCGCTTCCTGAGTATAGAAAAAAATTATTTGGTCGTTTTCTCGGCAATTCTCCTTATCCAGAACAATACCCAGTAAACGTCGTGTATTTGACATATTTGTTTTACTTCTAATTAATGTTGAGGCGTTATTAATTTTATTTGTCTTGTACCATTCCTTTATTTTGACCCCAAAAATCGCCGGCCAAATTCGTGTCCAAAAAACTGAGTTGGGACGATATCGACTCATTGGTAAATTCATCCTGGGCTGACAGAAAAATATCTCCGGTCAAAGGTATCGCCTTGTTCAATTGCGCCGAATCGGGAATTATCTTAACTTCAAAACCGGCCTCAACTAATGAATATGGACCACCCTGATAAATGTCCAAACCGGGAATATTCCAATTAACCTCTTTATCGTTTTCTCCGTAAAGGGCCAGCCCATGGCTTGTTTTTGTTTTTCCCGTCCAAATAACCCCCTCCGGCAATTTCGTTTTAACAATAATGTTCTTTAAAGGATTGGTAGTATTTTTAACCCGCCAAAATATCCAAAAACGGGTTTCTTCGCCGATTTGAGGAGGGAGCGGACCGCTTCCCAAAATCACGTGTTCATCGTCATAATAGCGAGCCGAAGCCTCTAAACCTGCGTCTGTTTTCAATAATAGATTGACTTTATTCCCCAGGATATTCCATATTTCTTCTTTGCCGACCAGCGTGCCCTGAGCGACAATTTGCAATCCTATTTCCGCCCGGGAATATTTATTTTTAGCCGCCTCTAAAGATGTTTTTATCGGCAAATCAAAAACGATTATTCCTTCCGTCCCCGGTTTTATCTCTTTAAAGATAGATATTAAATTCTGATTCCAGCCATTGATTTCCTTTTCCGAAAAAGAAATCAATGAATCGGGAACAATATCGGCTGAAATTTTTCCGGAGACAAATTCCGAAGAAACTTGGGTATTTAACCCCTGATAATAATGCCAACGCAATTGATAAAACCGGGTAAAATCCACATATTGTCCGCCGATTAATTTCAATTTTAAATTAAAATTTTCAATGCTCTGCTGACTCTGGTTTTTAAAAACCAAGTTGACGGGAATAACTTCTCCCCATTCGGCGGTCTGATTTTCCCTTATTGAATTGTTTACTTCTAAAAACGAATTAAAATCGAATTTTTCGAATATGACTTTTTTCTCCTTTTCCGTCTGTAAAAAGAATTTATCTTCATAAAAGACTCCCGCCTGCAGATTAAAGGTTAATTCATTGGTTGATGGATCGTCTAAAAACCCTTCGAATTCTAATCCTTTTTGGTCTTTAATATTCAAGTCCTTAATCCTCCATCTGAATTGTTTTTGAGACTCCTTAATCTCCAGTTCTTCAAGGTCGTCATTTTTAGAAGTGGTTGACTCAACTTTTTTAAGGACAAAATTCTCCGGCCAATTTAAGACCACCTCTGTCTGTGATATCATTTCCTGACCAATATTCTCTAAAGATACTGTTGATTTTATTTCCTGTCCGAAAGATGACTGCTCGGGAATTTGCCAGGTCAAAAAAATTGACGGTTTCAACATAATCGACGAAGACATGCTTTTTTGAAAATCGGAGGAAAAACCGGCTAAATGAAAATTCAGATTGCCAGTGAACATCTGGTCCTGGTCAGTCCGGCCGAATAATTGTCCCTTAATCTCTATCTCATCTAACTCTCCTTTTTTTATTTTATCTAGTGACCAAAGGCAACCTTGATTTAAAACCTGATTGCAGACCGGTGAACTTGAATTCAAAATAAAACCATCGGGAAATTTTAAAACCACTTCCACTTGCTCCAAGTCGCGTTTCTCCTGGTTTTTGATAAAAATGAAGAAAGTATTTTCTTCGCCGACCTCCTGCTCCGCGTGCCGATAAAACCAAAACTTAACCTCCTGATCTCCGCTTATATTTTCTTTTTGATTAAAATAAAAAAGACTAATCAAACTAATCCCCAATATCAAAATTAAAAAAATAAAAACTAAGCCCAAAAAACTTAGACCTTTTTTCGGCCGATATATTTTCATGTTTGAAAAGTTATTGGCTAAATATTACTTGCTAGCTTGCTGTTCGATACTTGCCACCACCTGAGAATTCACTCCCAATTTTTGAATGAATAAAATTTGCTGCCGATTTATTTGTAATTCGCTTTCCGGCCCGTGAAATTCATCGCTGACATTAACCAAAGAAATTTGAGGCTGAGCCTCTTGTCCTTCTTCTGCCGTGGCTTGTTGAACCTGCAGATAATATACATCCTTTAAAACCAATGTTTGCGAATTTTGTTTGACTACATGACCAAAATAACTGCGACCATTGGTTAAAAAGACCGCGTACCAATCGCCTCCTTTCGGTGAAACAAAAATGGTAAAAATTAAAAAAGCAATGATGGCCACAATGATAATAATTCCTACTATCAACAGGACTATGCCCTTTTTACCATTAGCTTTTTTTGTTCCTGAAATTTCTATTTTTTTTGTTGTCTCTAACATTTTGATAAGATTAATTTGATTAATTATTCTAACCTTTATTTAATTGTTTAAATTTAACTTGCCTTAATTTGTGTACAATAAATTTTAACCCCGCACCTTTTGGATATCATCAAAAGTTACAACGGAATTATTTCTAATACATTTTAAATAAAGAACAAAGTGTGCGGGGGCTAATTTCAAGATTCAATGAACGTGGTCATGCTCAGCAGGGTGTTGTAAACAGATTTTTATAAATTTTTAACGTTTCTCGGGCGCATCTTTCCCAGGAAAAATTCCTGGCCCTTTTACTCCCTTTGTCTTTTAATTTTTTGTTCAATGCTTTGTCAGTCAAAACATCGTTTATCGCTTGGGCGATTTGAGCCACATTATAGGGATCAATCAATAAAGCGGCGTTTTGCGAGACTTCCAGCAGGGAAGAAATTCTGCTGGTAATGACCGGTACTTTCTTAGCCATGGCTTCAACAATCGGCAAGCCGAAGCCCTCATAAAGAGAAGGAAAAATGAATAAATCGGCACCACTGAAAAGACGTCCTAAATCATTAGGGGGAATATAACCAGGAGTAATAATGTCTTTTTTATATTTTGATTTTAAAATCTTTCTCTTAATATTTTTGGAATCGTGCCCATCGGTTCCGGCCAAAACTAATTGATATTTGGAAAAATCCTTATTCTGATTTTTTGTCTGCACCAGTCCGTTCCTAAAACGTTCGTAGGCCTCAATCAGTCTGACAATGTTCTTTCTCCGTTCAAACGTTCCTAAAAAAAACAAATAATTACCTTTGATCTTGTACTTTTTTTTAATCCTGTTTATTTCTACCGGTCCTCTTTTCGTGAAAAAACGCTTGTCTAATCCGTGATAAACAACTTTTATTTTCTTCTTAGTTAAAGAAAAAATTTCTTCCAGATCTTTGGCCGTGGCTTTTGAGACGGCTATTATTCTGTCCGCCTCTTTAAGAACACTGGGAATTATTTTTCTAAGTATTTTTAATTCTTGGGGTTGGATT
Organism: uncultured Gammaproteobacteria bacterium; assembly: GCA_964485025.1. Classification (GTDB taxonomy): domain Bacteria; phylum Patescibacteriota; class Patescibacteriia; order UBA2591; family UBA6264; genus JAQTOB01. The sequence continues at coordinate 7,344 of CAZAGY010000006.1, read as the reverse complement.
GTTTCGGGAAATTTGTAACAAGACAAATCATGAACCGTTACCACGCTTAAACCTTTGTAACAAGAGGGCATTGACAGGTTTGGAGAATGAAGAATGTCCAATTTTTCCCGGGCCAAAGAGGCATTGATTAGAAAATAGGTGCAATCCGTCGGCAATAATCTCTTGTATTGATTAAATGGAAAAAATTTGATGAAAACATTCTTTTGCCGAAATTTATCAAGTCTCTTCTTCTGAACTGATCGGTCAAAAAATAAAAAATACGTATTCTTTTTATCTATTTTCAACAGATGTCTAACCAGCTGATAGGTATAGTGACCGATCCCAGCCCTCTCGCCCTTTTCAGGGTTTAAAATTGTCCGGCAATCAATCCCAATTTTCATTTTATAAAATAAATTTTATTAATTCATCTGGCTGAAATTCTGAACAACATCACTATTTTACCATATTCAAAAACAAGCGCAATAGTGTTATAATTAAATTACTTTAATGTATATGCAATAGAATCTAACCCCGCACCTTTTGGATATTATCAAAAATTACAACAAAATTATTTCTAATACATCTTAAATAAAGAACAAAATGTGCGGGGTTAATTTCAAGGTCCTGCCGGCAGGCAGGTCTGGCAAAGCCGGGTTCTTATAATGTTGATATTATGGAGATTATAACCACAAATAAAAAAGCTTTTTTCGATTACGAAATTATTCAGACCATTGAAGCCGGGGTCGTGTTATCCGGTCCGGAGGTTAAATCAATAAAAAACGGCCGGCTAAATCTGGCCGGCAGTTATGTTAACATCAATGGTAATAATATTCCCCAGCTTATCAACGTTCACGTTGACCCTTATCCGCCTGCGGCCCAAGTCCAAAAAAATTACAATCCTACCCAGTCCAGGAAACTTCTTTTGCATAATAAAGAGATCTCTTCTCTGGTCGGTAAACTTAAAACTAAGGGTCTGTCCTTGGTTCCCTTAAAAATCTATGTTGAGCATCGGATTATCAAAGTGCAGATCGGCCTGGTAAAGGGAAAAAAGAAGTGGGATAAAAGGGAATCGATAAAAAAAAGAGAAATAAAAAGAAAAATTGAGCAGTCACTTAAGAATTAAAATATCTATTTATATCAGTTATTATATCTTTCTGATTTTTCTCAAAAAAACATAAGCGATTAATCCGCCCGTCAACGAGGTAATTAACTGCGGCCAACCCATCATGTTTGCCAATCCCACGGCAATCTCTTTTTTTACAATTAATTTAAAAACTATTAAACTGACGTTTGAGAGAAAAACGAATTTTAACAAGCTTGATATTCCTATGCCCAGCCAATAATTTTTATTTTTAAAATAATTAAAACTTATAACCAGAAGTATGTTGGCTGTCATAATAAAGGGAACCATTGGTCCCAAGACCGGGGACAGAAGGCCGATGGATAAGGCCACGGCGCTGGGAATTAAGCCGATCAATACGGCGATTCGAATATTAAAAAGATAAGTGGCAATGAATAAAATTGCATTGACTAAAGGACCAGTGACCATCTGATTGTGAAAAACAGGGACAATGGTCAAGAAACCGATTAAAAACAAAATTTTAATTAAATCGGCTATAACCGTCCTGTCCAGATTAATGATTTTAACGTTGATGTTCATAATTAAAATTATTTTGCAAAAATTTTGATTAAACCTTTCTTCTTTCCGGAAAAGCCGGTGTGGCAGACGGAATGAATGTTTTCTTTATTATTTAAAAATTCCCGGTAAATTTTTTTGACTACTGGATTTTGGTGAGCCAACCTCAAATTTTTTCTACTGTCAATCCGGTACAAACCCTCGGCTCTACTCTTCCTGATTTCGGCATCAACGGGAATCGGCTGGCCACCGCCGCCGACGCAACCAGCAGGACAGGCCATAACTTCAAGATAATCATAAAGTTTGGGATTTTTCTTCAATAATTCCAAAACTTTTCTGGCCCCTCCGGTTCCATTGATGACCGCTATTTTCAAAATCCTGTGACCAATCTTAATTTTAGTCTCTTTTATCCCGGCCATTCCCCGCACTTGTTTAAATTCAATCTTATTTGCGGTCCGGACACCCATTTTTTCGACCGCGGTTCTTAAAGCTGATTCCATGACCCCGCCGGTGGCTCCGTAAATTACACCTGCTCCCGAAGAAAAGCCCAAAGACGTATTTAATTTAGCCGGTTTGATTTTTTTTAAATCGATCTTTTTTATTTTAAAAAGATAAGTCAGTTCTCTGGTGGTTAAAACATAATCAACCGGCCTCAGTCCTTTTATTCTCAACTCGTCTCTGGTAATCTCATATTTCTTGGCGACGCAAGGCATAATGGAAACCACGACAATATTTTTCCGGTCTATTTTTTGCCGTTCGGCCCAATAAGTTTTAATCAATCCCCCCATAATTATGTGTGGCGAACGAACCGTGGTTAAATTGGGAATAAATTCGGGAAAATAAAATTCAACGAACTTAACCCAGGCCGGACAACAAGAAGTGAACATGGGCAGTTTTCGCTTTCCATCCAAAGCATTAATCAACTCGCCGGCCTCCTCAACGGTGGTAAAATCAGCCCCCACGCTTACGTCAAAAACATTCTTTACTCCTAACTTTTTAATGCCAGCTACCAATTTATCCGTAATTGATGTTCCTGCCGGCAAGTTAAAACCTTCGCCGATACTCGTCCTGATTGAGGGGGCGAATTGAACCACTACTGTTTTACTTTTATCCGTGAACGGCTTTTCCACTCCTTCAAATTCGCCCGCGGCTTCAAAACTTCCCGAAGGACAATGAGTAATGCATTGTCCGCAATAAATGCAATCCTTCTTTTTATCCCGGCTGGGAATTACCTTTATGTCAACGCCTCTTTCCTGTAATTCAAGATATCCCACTCCTTCATTTCGGCAAATCTCTACACAATTGCGACAATCAATGCATTTAGAACTCTCAAAATTTATCGGTCCAAACTGATATACCGGGTAGGCTTTTTTTCTGTCAGGAAAACGATTAATTTTTATTTTAAATTTATCGGCTAAATTTAAAAGTTGGCAATCTGAATACCAGACGCAGTCATTACATTCTTTTAGATGCTGGGCAAGAAGAAGTTCCAAATTGATTTGCCGGGCTCTTTTAATCTCGGGTGAATCGGTGATAATTTCCATCTTCGGCTCGGCTTTAAGCGAACAAGCCGTTAAAAGCCTTTCTTCGTTTTTCCTCTTCACTAAACAGAGACGACAACTCTCCCCGGGTTTTAAATCCGGATGATAACATAAAGCGGGAATCTCCACCTTATTCTGTTTGGAAATTTCTAAGACGGTTTGATCGGATTTCGCCCAATATTTTTTTCCGTTAATAATTATTTTAAACTTTTTGTCCATTGATAACTTTTTTTATTAAACTCTTAAATGGCAAACTCATATTCCTCCCCAAGGAACAAAAACTTGTTTTTTCTAAAACAAAAATCAAGTCTTCAAAGATATTTTTATTGATTCCCTTTTTCTTTAAAATCTCCCGAAGACGATATGCCCCCTCGCGGCAAGGCACGCATTTATCACAATTTCCTTGACAGAAGAATTCGGCCCACTTACGCATTAAGACAAACGGATCTGTTTTTCCGAAACGATAAACAATAATTCCTCCCAATCCTCCTGTTTTTCGTTCCAGTTCGTTTTCCAATAAAATTTCTCCCATTGCTCCGCCGCCGGCCTGGATAAAAAATTTAAAATCGGGTCGGTTTCCGGTTATTTTCAAAATTTCATCGATGGTTAAGTCTTCTGATAATTCATAAACGCCAGGATGTTTGATCTCTCCGCTGAGAGAATAAAATCTTGTTTTTTTGTATCTTCCATCAATGATTTGGGGAATAAAATAAAAAGTTTCTACGTTGTTAATCAATGTCGGCGAATTGAAAAGCCCCGAAGTCGTTGGGTAAGGAGGTTTTTTTTGCGGTTCCAAAGTTTTACCCTCAATCGCTCTGATCAAAACCGTTTCCTCTCCGCCAATATAACCTCCCGTCTTCTTAAATAATTTGACGGGTAAATTCTTGTATCTGATGATTTTCTCTAAAAATTGCCCGTATTTTCGGTAATAATCTTTTCTTAAATAAATATACGCCGTGCCGTAACCAATGGCCGTTAAAGCAATTTCCATGCCGCGAACAACGTCTTGAGGATAATTTTCCAAAATAAATCCGTCTTTAAAAATCCCCGGCTCCCCCTCCGAGGCATTACAAATAATATATTTTCGCTTGCCCGACGCTTTTTTAACCATCTCCCACTTCAGACCGGTGAGAAAACCTGAACCGCTTCGGCCCCTTAATCCTGATTCTTTTATTTTCCCGATTATGTCTTCCATAAAAATGAAAATAATTTATGCTGACACTGGCGGTGTCGGCAAAAATATGTTAAAATTCAAACGGAAAAATCCCTTTATAAAATCCCGTTCTCAAATTCAACAACCCTGTCCCAAAAAATCATCCCGTCACTGTACATTTAAAACATTACAAAAATATCAACCGAAAGTCAACCTTTTAAAAATCATGTCATTTAAAAATTTGCGAAGCGGTGTATTCTATATTTTAATATCTAACTTTCTATTTAAATGGATTTCATTTACGAAAACGTAAACTACAAAATAGACGCTTTGGGCATCGTGCCAAGCGGCGGAGACATAGACGAGACTAATAAAGTAATCCTTGTTGACCGGGGTATCCCGGAAAAATTTCATCAAGGCATTGCTGTCCATGAAATTGAAGAAAGAAAACTTTTGATGAAAGACCACAGTTATGTCTACTCTCACAACGAAGCGCAAAAGAAAGAACTGGAGTTTTATAAAAAAACCTATGGTGACGCGGACGCCTTGAAACTGCTGGAGGAAGAAGAATCTGTCGTTTTAATTATTTGTTCGCGCCGAACCACTCCAAAAAAAAGTAAAATAATTTTAACTGAGTCGGAAAATTCCAATCAGTTGCCGATAAAACCAGCCATTGAAATAAGAAGTATTAAGGAGGCGACTTTTGAAAACAAACGTTATATCATCGACAACACTGAAAAATTAATCGGAGCATTGGTTGATGTTTATGAAAAGGGAGGTATCGTTTACATCGACCAAGACGTGCCAGAACGATTTCATGAAAGTCTGGCCTTAAATGAATTGGTAACGAGAAAAAACCTTAAAAAAGGAACGGGGTGGACAATGGCACGCATTGAGGGGGATAAAGCGGAAAAAGATTTTTTAAGCGTTAAGTACGGCGGTCAAGAGGGACAAGATGTATTTAACGACGAAATGAAATTCCAGGTCTGGAAATATACCAATGAAAAAAGGGGGTTGAAAGAAGAAGGTGGGCACAAGGTCATTTACGAAAAAGGGGAAATTTTATCAAAGTAAACCTAAAAAATAACCAAAAAAATATGCCTCAAGGCATATCTATTGGTCGGGGTGCCGGGAATTGAACCCGAATCACAGGACCCCCAGCCCTGCATAATAAACCGTTATACTACACCCCGACAATATAAAGTGCAGACTAAGATGAATTTTCTCTTTTCTTGAATGTCTTTAAACACTTAGTACAAATCTTTATCCTCTTGCCGGAGACCTTTTTTGTCTGTAAATTTATATATTGTCGCCCTTTAGTGGCAACATTGGAATGTGATCGAGAAGTTTTTGCTCGCGGACCACGTCCACAAATTACACAACGTTTTGCCATAATTGAATAAATTAGATATTATTACCATAGAATCTTAGCAGTTTAAATTTATTTAGCAAGTATGATTAAATTTTTTGCCTATATCATAATCATCCTTTCCGCCGTCATCCATGAATACGCCCATGGCTGGGCCGCTTATCAGTTGGGAGATTCAACGGCCAAAGACGAAGGCCGTCTGACCCTTAATCCCTTGGCGCACATGGATTTGTGGGGCACGATAATTATCCCTCTTTTTTTATTGTTCACCTCCGGAATATTCATAGGCTGGGCTAAACCTGTCCCCTATAATCCGTATAAACTTCGCGATTTAAAACACGGCACTTTAAAAGTGGCCGCCGCCGGACCGGGAGTTAATCTTTTAATCGCCTTCTCTTTGGGACTGATTTTAAGATTTTTAACGCCTTTTTTGGCAGATTATAATTATAATCTGCCCTTTTTTATAGGTTTTATAATCTACGTCAATATTTTCCTGGCTTTGTTCAACCTGCTCCCCTTCCCCCCCCTGGACGGATCAAAAATATTCGCCGACCTTTTTCCGAATCAATGGCATAATCTTATGCGGCTCGGCATGACCGGAATTTTCCTCGCCTTGATTTTCGCTTTTATGTTTCTTTCGCCAATCGCCAGTTTCGTTTTCCGTTTAATAGTTGGGCAAAACTTTATATTTTAGCCTTGACTTTTTAAAATGATGTTGTAAAATATTATCCACTAAGGTTCAAAACTTATTTTTTATATGCCAACAATCAATCAATTAGTCCACAAAGGAAGAAAAAAATCAAAGAAAAAATCGAAAACTCCCGCTTTGCAGACAACCTTTAATATTCTGAAAAGGCTGAGAAGGCGCATGCCCAACGGCCGCCCATTTCTGCGCGGCGTCTGTCTGAAAGTTACCACCCAAACTCCAAAGAAACCTAATTCTGCCTTGCGCAAAATCGCCAGGGTAAGGTTATCCAATGGCATGGAAGTAACCGCCTATATCCCCGGCGTCGGGCATAACCTCCAAGAACACTCTGTGGTTTTACTGAGAGGAGGGAGGGTTAAAGATCTGCCCGGCGTCCGTTACCATATTGTCCGCGGCGTTTATGACACCAGCGGAGTGGAAAAACGAAGACAAGGTCGGAGTCTTTATGGAGCTAAAAAAGAAAAATCTCAAAAAAAGAAATAAAAATATGCGCGGAAAACCATTTCCTAAAAGGAAAATTAAACTTGACCCCAAATATCAAGTTGCCAATGTGTCAAAATTCATCAACTACATCATGGAAAGGGGTAAAAAAAATACTGCCGTCAAAATAGTTTATCAATCTTTTGATATTATTAAAGAAAAAACAAAACAGGATCCGGTTAAAATTTTTAACAAAGCGATTGAAAATATTTCTCCGCAGGTTGAGGTAAGGTCCCGCCGGGTCGGTGGAGCTAATTATCAAATTCCTTTTCCTACCAATGAGACTCGTCGCTTTACCTTAGCTTCACGCTGGATTATTGAAGCGGCCAGAAAAAAAAAGAGTCGACCAATGGCAGAAAAACTGGCTCAAGAACTTTTAGAAGCTTCTGAGAACCAGGGTTCGGCGATTAAGAAAAAAGAGGATGTCCACCGCATGGCTGAAGCCAATAAGGCTTTTGCCCATTTTGCAAGATATTAAAC
>CAZAGY010000005.1:6989-18975 GCA_964485025.1 uncultured Gammaproteobacteria bacterium | reverse complement strand
AAAAGGAATATTGGCTACCACCTTGTATTCATTAGAACATTGGAACATCAAAACATCGAAACATTCCTGGTCCGATATGCTGCCCTGAATGATATCTATATTTTTAAAATTCTTTAATTCATTTCTTGCCGCTTCAACTAACTTCTTATCAATTTCTATCGCGATCACTTTTTTTGCCCGGGTCGCTATTTCTTTTGTTAAACTGCCTAAACCGGCCCCGATTTCCAAAACTACATCATTTTCTTTAAGCTCAGCAACGGCTAAAATTTTTCCTATAGACTTTTCGTTGATTAAAAAATTTTGCCCCCGTCTTCTCAAGGGCTTTAAATCATATTCCCGACAAATGTCCTTTGTTTTTTTTAACAACACGCTTATTAAACAACCAGGTTAATTAGTTTTTGAGGAACAAAAATAATTTTTTTTATTTTTTGGCCCTGAATAAACCTTTTTATATTTTCTTGCTTCAATGCCAATTTTTTTATTTCATCTTCCGATATATCGGCCGAAACAATAATCTTGGCCCTTACTTTGCCGTTAACTTGAATCACTATTTCATTTTCTTCGGCTCGGGTCAATTTGGGATTAAATTGAGGCCATTTTTCATTAAAAATACTCGATGAACCGGGGTTTATTTTCTGCCATTGCTCTTCAGTAAAAAACGGAGCAAAAGGAGACAGAAGAATTAAAAATTTTTCCAAAATTTCTCCGGATGAAATCTTTTTCAACTTTATTTCATTTAAAAACTCCATTAAACAAGCAATGGCCGTATTGAATCTCATCTGATCAATGTCTCTGGTCACTCTCTGAATCATCCGGTGTAATAGAGTTTTTTCTTTTGTTTCCAAATCGGAATTTTGATTTTTAAGTCGAGGCCAGTCATTGACGTACTTTTCGACTTTATCCAAAAATTTTTTTATTCCCATTAAGGCATTATCGTTCCAGGCCATGGTTCCCTCAAAAGGACCGATAAACATTAAATATACTCTTAAAATGTCCGGGCCGTACTTGGTGAATTTTTTAATGATCTCTTCGGGTATAATCACGTTATTTTTCGACTTGCTCATTCTCTGTCCGTCCGGACCAAGAATTACTCCGTGAGAAATTCTTTTTTTATATGGTTCGGGACATTTTTTAGGCACCGCGTCAATATCCCATAGAAATTGGTATATGAAACGGGAATATAACAAATGGAGAGTGTTGTGTTCATCCCCGCCGATGTAGACATCGACCGGAAGCCACTTTTCCATTTCTTTCATATCGGCAAGATGTTCATCGTTATTCACGTCGATATACCTGAGAAAATACCAATCCGAGCCGGCCCAATTCGGCATAGTGTCGGTTTCTCTTTGCCCCGGACCACCACACTTGGGGCAAGTTGTTTTTACCCATTGTTCCATTTTTACCAACGGGCTTTCTCCGGTATCCGTCGGTTCATAATGCTCCACAACCGGTAACTCAATTGGTAAATCTTCTTCTTTAACCGGCTGCCAACCGCATTTTCGGCAATAAACCATAGGTATTGGTTCTCCCCAATAATGCTGACGGGAAAAAATCCAATCTCTTAAATGATAATTTTGCGTTTTTTCGCCTATTTTTTTATTTACCAGCCAGTTCATCATTTGATTAAAGGCCTTGGCCGGGGTTAAACCATTAATCGGCGGAGAATTGATAATTACGCCGTTCTCCACGTCAACATAAGCGGCTTGATTAAAATCCCACTCGTTTTCCGGCATAATAACCGGCACTATTTTCAAGCCGAATTTCTTGGCAAATTCCCAATCTCTTTGGTCATGGGCCGGTACGGCCATTATGGCTCCGGTGCCGTAACCGGCTAAGACAAAATCAGAAATCCAAATCGGGATTTCTTTGCCGTTTACCGGATTAACGGCATAAAGTTCTGAGAAAACGCCAGTTTTATCTTTAGTCAATTCCGTTCTTTCCAAATCTGATTTTTTCCCGGTCTGTTCAAGATAGGCCTTAATATTCTTATTTCCGTTTTCCTTTAAAACTTCCTCTATCAGAGGGTGTTCCGGCGCCAAAACCATAAAAGTGACCCCCCATAAAGTATCCGGCCTGGTGGTGAAGACCTTTAAATCTTGATTGCGGCCTTTTATTTTGAAAACCACTTCCGCGCCTTCACTTTTACCAATCCAATTGATTTGAGCTGTTTTTACTTTCTCAATAAATTCCGTCTGTTCCAAGCCCTTGATTAATCTGTCGGCGTATTCCGTAATTTTAACGATCCATTGGCTTAAGTTTCGACGGCTGACTTCGGCTCCGCATCTTTCGCACCTGCCGTCGACCACTTCTTCGTTAGCCAAGCCGATTTTACAGCTCGGACACCAATTAATCGGCATTTCTTTTTTATAGGTCAGGCCTCTTTTGAATAATTGAATAAAAATCCACTGTGTCCATTTGTAGTATTTCGGGTCCGTGGTGTTCACTTCCCTTTCCCAATCAAAAGAAAACCCCAGTTCTTTCATTTGTTTCTTAAAAAATTCCGTATTTTCCTTGGTTATGATCTGCGGCTTTTTTTTCTCCTTGATGGCATAATTTTCCGTGGGCAAGCCAAAAGCATCCCAACCCATGGGAAAAAGCACATTATAACCGGACATCCTTTTAAAACGGGCGTAAACATCCGCTCCGGTGAATGAAAAAGCATGCCCGACATGCAAACCAGACCCGGAAGGATAGGGAAATTCAATTAAAACATATATCTTTTGTTTTTTCTCGCCTTTATCGTCCTTAACCTGATAAATTCTTAATTTTTCCCATGTTTTTTGCCATTTTTCCCCGATTTCCCCGGAATTTTGATTGTTTTTAACCTGTTGATAACCCATACTTGACTTTCTATGTAATAATGCTAATCTACAAATGATATGTAAATGCTACGAATAAATTATTTGTATATATACATTCGTAGCGCGTCATTTGCGTATTAATCGTAGCATAAATCCTTATTTATGCAAGTTAAATATAGCCGTTTAATACTGAAAAATATAGGAAAAAACATTGTTTTAAACGTTGTTTATTTTTTCCGTTTTTGTCTCAGATGTCAAAAATGGCTTTTTTCTTTTAAAAAATCTTCTCTAGCCGGAATCGCCGTTTTAACCGCCATTTTCTCGTTTTCCCAGATAAACGGCTTTGATAAGGGGTCTTTAACAAAACAACCTTTGGCAAAAATCGATTTAAACAAGGAGGTTGTTGTTGAAACCGGCTTACCAGTTATCCCCTCCGGGGAATTAAAACAGGATTTTAAAATAGCCGCCTGGCGGGAACAGGATGATATTATGGATTTGAGTGAAGACTCCGAGATCGCCCTGATTTTTGGCGGCAGTGTATTGGTGGCTCCGGAGACAGAAGTTAATGAAGAGAACATAACTCGCCAGACCAGGACGGAAATGGAAATATATATCGTACAACCCGGAGACACTATCAGTACTATTGCTCAAAATTTCGGCCTTAATTGGAACACTATACTTTGGGAGAATAATTTAAACTACTGGTCGGTAATTAAGCCCGGGGATAAAATAAAAATTCTCCCCGTAAACGGCCTGACTCATACGGTAAAAAACGGGGAAAATCTTTCTTCTATCGCCAGCAAGTACAAATCGTCATCACAAAAAATAGCGGAAATCAACGGCGTAGACGAAGAGTTGGCTCTTCAGCCGGGGATGCTCTTGATTATCCCTGACGGCACACCGCCACCGCCACCGGCTCCGGCAAAACCGAAATATGTCGCCCCGGCTCCGCAGCTTGTCCAAGAAAATTATTCTGATTATTGGGACTGGCGCAAAAACACCGACTGTCATCTTTTTGTCGCCAGACAATGTACTGACTGGGCGGCATTCAAATGGGCCAGTGAACAGGGTCAATGCGTACCCAGCTGGAGCCACGCCAAATATTGGTTTGCCAACGCCCAGAAAGCCGGTTATAAAACAGGGAGTGAACCGCGACAAGGGGCCATTATTGCCCTAACCTGCACCAGCTGGATCTGTGGTTATTACGGACACGTGGCCTACGTGGAAGACTTTGACGATAATACCGTAACCATTTCAGAAATGAACGGATTAAAACGCCGGGAACAGTCAACCAGGTCTTTTCAGAATATAACCAATAAATGGCAAAACGGCTGGAAAATTATCGGTTATATCTACCCAAAAGATTATTAAAACATTAGAATAAAATAACATAATTTAAAAACAATTTGTTCTTTTAAAAAGGAGTAATTAAAAATAAACTTTGAAAGGAGTTAAAGATGAAAAAGGCATTTATCCTGCTTGTCCTTGGAATATTTTTCAATTGTGAGAGTCCCGTTAAACCGGGAGAAGAAGTCTGGGAGCTGATTGATTCTGACTTCTGTAAGTATGTGTTTGTCGTCGAGGAAACAAACACAATTTTTTACGGAGGAAATGAAAGAAATTTCAGATCTTCTGACGGAGAAACCTGGCAGGCATGTTCCGTCGGGTGCGGGGCAGATATGCTCTGCTTTGGCGGGGACGGAATAATTCTCGCAGTCCTATATGAAAACTGTGATTATTATTCCTCGGCGGACTATTTTGTCCGCTCAAAAAACAATGGCCTAACCTGGGAACCTATTGTAGGACAGGGAATTCCGAAAAGTATCACCGTCAACGACTATCTCCAAACAGGGTGGTCGTTCGCTTTTTTAGGGTCGTTTGGTCTAAAAATATACCAGGGATACCCTTCGGGATTATCTTGGGTAAATTCCTGGGTCTCGGGAAAAAGGGTAATTTCAAAACCAGAAGAGATATATGTTATCTCTTATACCGATTTAGTGGTCCTGTCATGGGACTATGTTTACCAAAAATGGGACACCATGTATGTAATGGGAGGGGTGAATCCCTCCGGCATTGCAAAGGATCCTTCCGGTCAGGTCTGGGTTGAAGTCGGATACTCCCTAATGCACACTCTTAACGGAGTGGAATGGGAAACGTTAACGATAGACGACGCTGCCAGAAATGCAATGATTGGAAACGCCTTATTTGCTTTCTACGAAGATATGATCTTCGTAGGACACTCTGGTGGACTGATTTTATCCGAAGATAAAGGGAACACTTGGAAAAAAGACGAGGAAATTCCCGGCGGGATTGGTGGAATAGAAATATTCCAAGACTATGTTTATGTGGCCTCCCAAGAGGGACTGTTCCGTAAAAAATTAGATTGAATAAAAACCATAAGGGCGGTCAAATGACCGCCCTTATAAAATCAAAATTCTAAAAATTAGATCGTCTTTAATGCTCCCACTGACTTCTGACTTTAAAATTCCACTCCAAGGGAACGTCTCCGTGAAAATCAGACCCGATGGTGATTTCCAAATTATTTTCCTTGGCAATTTTCTGCCAGAAAACCATACCATCCCAATTGTGATGGCTGGAAATCGCTTCAAGACCGGCCAGTCCGATCTTTTTTAACTCTGAAATTATATTGCTTTCCGACCAAGAGAGACTCTGACCGGGATGAGCTAAAACGGCCGTACCGCCCGCTTCGATAATTAATTCAATCGCTTCTTTCGTGGAAATTCTGGTTTCGGGCCAAATTTCTTTCTTATCTTTAAAAAAATATTTTTTGATAATTTCGTTAATCAAAATTATTCCATTGTTAATAACGCCGAAATCTTTTTTTATTTTATCCCCGTTATTATTTTTCAGGGCAACGGCCAAATGATATATTCCGTAATAACTGGCGGAAAACTGATATACGTCTTCTTCCTTTACCTTCCATCCCTGTTCCTGTAAAATTTTAACTGCTTTTTTAATACTTTTTCTTTTTCCCTCCTGGAGTTCTTTAAGAATTTTATTAAACCTTTGGTTGTCTAAATCAAAACCGTGCCCCAAGATATGCAGAGATTTACCCTGATAATCAGTATAAATCTCCACCCCGGTCATGGCTTTCAGACCGGCTTTTTCGCCAAGGGTTAAAAATTCTTTCACGCCGTCAACCGTATTGTGATCCGTTAAAGCAACTTTTAGGAATTTTTTTTCTTTCAATTTTTTAACCAATTCCCCGGGAGAATAAATCCCGTCGGAATAATGCGAATGAAAATGTAAATCTGTTTTTGTCATATTTTTTTTAATTCCAAAAGTTTTATTCCGGCTTTGGCCAGCAAAGTGGTCATCCCTTTTATCTTATATTTCTCATTGGTTTCAACAAGGCTTAAAATGGCGGCCATTTCCAGTATTTTCTGGATTTCAAAATAAAGCAAGCGGCATTGCTGGCTTTTGGTTAAAGGAGCGGGGAAATATGATTCCAAAAAAATCCGTCTGATTTTCTCCTTGACCGGAGAATTGGGCGCATAATAACGGAACATTGAGTCATTTTGAGCCAAAAATCCTCCCACATCTTCTAAGGGATCGCCATAAAAAGCATAACAAAAATCAATGAAGAAAAATCTATCTCGGTGACAAATGATATTTCCCCAGTGAAAATCGGAATGAACCAGGCCGAAATCCGATTGAATTGAAAAAAATTTTTCATTTTCCTTTCTTAGAATCCAAAGTTCTTTTAAAAGAATAAAAAAATCCTGATAAAGCTTTGGCGCGCATTTTTTAACAAGAAAAAACCAATGCCGCCGTTCTCTTATTTCCTGATTAACGTCTTTAATCGGCAAAAAAGAAGGTTTTCGTTTGATTTGATGAATCTTTTTCAAAGAAACAGCTGTTTGAAAAACGATTTTCAAAAGCGGCCGGGTCTTTCTCCGGGATAAAAGAATTTCTGAGGAAGTCCCCGGAGTTTCAAGATAAAACATGATATTTAACGGCCGATAATAATAAATGAATTCCGGAATGTTTTTTCCCAGCTTGTTTTCGGCCAAAAATTTTAAAACATTTCCGTCCCGTAGAGGCGGGTCTTGAAATTTATGAACCCTGGCCCTGATTACCTTTCGCCCCGAACTGGTAATCAATGTGTATTTCAAAGTCATGTTTCTGAATTTACCCCTGAAATTTCTAACTAAATCAACCTTTAAGCCAGTTAATTCCTCTTTGTTTTTTAAAAAAACTTTTTGCCTTTTTTTAAAAAACAAAAGCATATATTCGCGATCCAGAACCCTTTTGATATTTTTTACTTTGGAAATTTTAATGAAAATCATCTTAATTTCCTCCTGGATTAAAAATTTTGAATTTAAATCCGTTTTGTCCGGATTTTTTATAAGGAATTTTTGCCGTTAAATCTCCTTGGGTATTTTTTCCGAAAAACGTCGGGGCCCAATTTTTACTTTCCGCCAAAACCGCAAGTTTAAACCGTTGTTCGTCGGAAATGTCTTTTTTAAGTAATCTTAAAATCTGAAAAATCAAACTCTGTTTTCCAACGGTTACAGTCACTCCTTTTTTCTGATAATTATATGAACACTGACCCGACCGATGATAATTTCCGGATTTAATAAACTTCATCAAACTCATGGCGTCCCAACCGTGTTCCCCTAAACAGTATTCTATTTCTTTTGAAGGAATTTCGCAAAAGTAAAAATTATCGTATTTGTCCCGGGAAAAACCCAAGGGCCTTTCGTTCTCATTTTTATTTTTTAATGTTTTTTTTATTTCTTTTAGAAGTTGCTTCGGTTGTTTTTTGACAAAATATTTTTGCCGCCAGTCAACAAAATGTTCCCGGGCAAACGGAGAAAATTCCTCCGGGGCGTGCTCCCAATAATCTTTAAGGGACGGCAAGTGGCGAATCCGATGCAGGTCGTCGACTACGTGTAAAACGTCGTGGACGTCCATACCGCTTTTTAATTTATAAATCGCATCGCGCCATTTAATGGCCTTTTCAAATTCCCGGTCTTTGACAGCCTTATTCATTTCATCTTCAAATTCCAAGACCATGACGTTAAACTGGCCGGCTAAAACTCTCTTTTTGTAAGGTATTGACTTCCAGGTTTTCATGGCCTGACGATAGGCCTGCCTGATTTTTCCGCTGCGTTGCCAGTCAAAAGCTATTTTTGTTATCCGTTGATAATAATCTTCCGCCTGTTTCTTTGTCTTCGGGGAAACGTCGGGAATGGAAAAAACCACTTCTTTTAAAGTATGGGCTCCCTGTTCAATCATTTCCAACGACCACCATGGCTTAGCCGAAGCCCACCAATATTGATCCGACTGTAACGCTTTATCAAGCCTGTCCCTTGTTTGTCTATGTCCGGAAATTCGGGGATTAATTTTATTAACCAAATCTATAACAAAATAAGTAAATTGCCATTGAAGTTGGTGAATGGGATTTTGAGGATGGGACCAAAGGGTAAACGAATGTTCCCTGTTTTTATTCAACCAAAAATCCTGTTCTTCGGAAGACCAGGTGCTGTCCCGCGGTTCAATTATTTCATCAATGCTGAATTTTTCGACCAGGTCCGAAACAAAAACCTGAGGTATTTTCTTATTCCCGTAAATCTGAAAAAGAAATTCTTCCAAGCCCGGCCGGTGATGACCGAACGTTTCCGCATCCATCACCGTCAGTAAATAACGTTTTTTTCTGATTTCTTCCGGCCCTATCTCCTGAATCAGCGACCTGAAACTGCGAACAATGGCCGAAAGAATCAAAACGCTTACTCTTTTATCGCGGAAAACGATTTTGAAGTCATCCAGGTCCTTAATGGAATATATTTTTTCAAAGTCAGGTTTCGGCGGGCAAGCCCTCCTTTCAGACGGGCAAGCCAATTCCTCGGCAATCATCCATTTGAATCCCGCTTCTTTTGCCAGTCGAGCAACTTTCCCACTATAGGCCAATTCCGGGGAAAAAAATCCTTGGGGTTTCCAGGCGGAACCGAAATATTTTTTATTTGTTTTATCATTCAGTTCTATTTGTCTTTTAATTTCTTTTTCCGGCAGAAGAGGCAGAAACGGATGATATTTCACTCCGCCGGTGAACTGAATCCGTCCCCTCTTGGCGAGTGTTTTTATCTGATCAACGACGTCCTTATAGCCCTTTTTCACCAAAAGTTCGGTTAAACCCGCGTTTATATTAATCGTCAACCTGGCTTTTCCGTTCAAAATCAAACCTTTTAAAATTTTCCTGTAACTTTCATCAACGATCCTTTCCAAAATATCGTTTTGCTGATTATAGGGTTGATAAAAATGTAAAAAATTGGCCCAAAGCATATAATCTATTTATTCTCGGCTCTCGCCAAGGTTAAAATCTCTTTAAATAAAACTTCTATTCTCTGTCTGAATTTTGGCTTTATTTCTTTTTCCAAAAGGCTGACTATCTCCGAAAAATAATCCACTCCCAATTCAATCATTCCCGGTCCCCACCAGGGACGAGCCGAAGCCCACCAACAAGGGTCGGAAAATAGGGCCTTATCCAGAACTCCCCTGGCGGTCTCATAATTCTGATCATTAACGGATTTATAAACCGTTTTAAGAACCATGTTGGTGATTTTTCTGAAATTTTTATGAATTTGATTGTCGGGATCTGACCACAGGGGATAAAAATTTTTGTTTTTTAAATCCTCCGATTCGGTCGCCCAACTGGAATTCAAGGGATTTATTGCGATTGATTTTTCCGGTTTTAAAAATCCAAGATATTGGGAATAATTAACCGTCGTTATTCTGGGGTCAAGGGATATTTGAGTCCAGATATCGACCAAATGTTTTTGGTGATGTCCGAGATTCTCACCGTCAAAGGCCGTTATCAAAAATTCATTTGAACGGCCATCTTTTTTAACCGCCAAAAAAAATTTATCAATTGAATCAAGCCAATCGGTAAAAAAAGTAGCGCTTAAACCCCTGTTTCTGAAAATCACCTTGAGATTCTTGTTGAAAAAAAAATTTAATTTATAAGTTCGGTCAAAACCGGCCCGGCCAATACTTCCTTGATAAGCTATTTCGTCCAAAACAATCCATTGATAACCTTTTTGCCGGATGATTTTCGCCGTTCTTTTACTGTAAGCCATTTCCGGAAGAAAGAATCCCTGCGGTTTCCAGACCGGACCGAAATATTTTCTGTTTATTTCCTCATTGAGGTCGATTTGGCGAAGTATTTCCCTTTCGGGTAAAAACGGAAGAATGGGATGATAGGCAGCTGAACCCACCAGTTCTATCCGTCCCTCCTCCGCTAATTTTTTTATTCTGGCCACAATATTTTGATAACCAAAGTCGCACAATTGTTGGGTCAGGGAAGCGCAAATGTTCAGGCTGATTTTTATCCTTCCATGGGACTCTAAAACGCCCAAAATTCTGTCGTAAGATTCTGAAACGACTTTATCAACAATTTCTTTTTTTTGTCCCGGTGGCTGGTAAATATGCAAAAGATTCGCCCAATACATAAATTTAGCCCTTATTATCTTTTATTTTACGGATGGCTTTTCTATATAAAACGACGTATTTCTTGGCCGGTAAAGTCCAGGAATACGATTCTTTCATACTCCTTTTAACCAGGCTCTGCCAGGCCGGCTCCCTTTTATAATTCTCCAAAGCCCGGGCCAGGGCGAATAATAAATCCGATGCATTATAGGAATGGAAGACAAAACCGTTTCCTCGGCCGGTAACCGGATTATAATCACTAATTGTATCCAAAAGACCGCCAACGGCATGGACAATGGGAATGGAACCATACCGTAAACTGATTAATTGGGAAATCCCGCAAGGTTCAAATCGGGAAGGCATTAAATAAATATCCGAGGCCGCATAAATCTTGCGGGCGACGTCTTCTTTAAAAGGAGAGACAAATAATATCTTTTTAGGATAACTTTTCTGATATTTCCTCAATATTTCTTCGTAATTATTTCCGCCACTGCCAACAACGGCAATTTGTAAATCTCTTTTCAAGAGATAATCCAGGAGGTTAATTATCAGTTCAAAACCTTTTTGTTCCGTCAATCTGTTGGCCAGGCCGATCATTGGAATTTTAGGATTTACCTCCAATCCATATTTTTCCTGAAGAATATTTTTGTTTTCCATTTTTTTTCCCAGCACATTCGCGTCATAATGAACGTATATATCAGGATCAAATTGGGGGTTAAAAATGGCGTAATCTATGCCGTTGATGATTCCATAAACATCTTTTTCCCTTCTTTTGAAATAACTTTCCATTTGACAACCATATTCCTTGGTCATTATTTCCTGAGCGTGCCGCAGGCTGACCGTATTGATGATGTCGGCATTCAAAACTGCTCTTTTTATAAAATTAATCCATTGGGTCTTTTTAGGTTTTTCCGCCGGCTGACCTTTACCGTCATCTTTTTTTTCCGAGGGGACTTTCCACCAATCCTCCGGGCCCTGAAAAAGTAAGTTATGAACAGTAAATAAAGTGGCAATGTTTTTTAGCTTTTCGTCGTCTTTGTATCTCGTTTTTAAATAATTAGGTATCAGGCCGGCGTGCCAGTCATGGCAATGTATCACTTGAGGCTCAAATTTTAAATTTTTAATCAATTCAATAACCGCCAAATCAAAGAGTAAAAATCTTAAACCATTATCGGGATAATCGTATATCCCTGATCCCTTTTTATAGCGGGAGCCGAACAGTCTTTGCTGGCAAACAAAAAAAACCGGGTATTTATCCAAACAAACGGCTTTTTTAAAGCCGAATTTGTATTCTTGACCGGCAAAATTCAAAGACAGACGAATCTTTAAATTTTCCATCTGCCAGCCGTTTTCCTTTATGAAACCGTAATACGGGGTGATGACTATCACCTGATGGCCCAACCGTTTTAGAGCCCGGGGCAAGGAACGGGTGACGTCAGCCAAACCGCCACTTTTCGAATAAGGAGAAATTTCCGAGCTGACGTGAACGATTTTTAAGGGTCTCATAAATTAAAATTGCTTAGTTTGGGCACAGGTAACGGCGATAGCCAGGGCGTCGGCGGCGTCATCCGGTTTAGGTACTTCTTCCAGACATAAAATTGATTTCACCATTTTTTGAATCTGTTCCTTTGAGGCTCGTCCATAACCGGTTAAGGCTTGTTTTACTTGAAGAGGGGTAAATTCCCTGACTTTGACGCCGCCCTCGTGAACGAACTGAAGCGCTCCTGGGCCGTGGG
>CAZAGY010000005.1:0-6979 GCA_964485025.1 uncultured Gammaproteobacteria bacterium | reverse complement strand
CCTCGGCCGCCGCCAAGACTACCACTCCTCTGGCTTCACTCACTTTCATGGCAGTTTTGGTGTTTTTGGCAAAAAAAATGCTTTCAATAGCCATGTTGTCCGGTTTATATTTTTTTATCAATAAACTTATCTCTTTGTGTATTTGTAAAATCCTTTGGCTAAAATCTGTTTTGGATGAAGTTCTGATGCAACCGTAATCAATAACAGAAAATTGATTTTCTTTAAAAAGAAGGGTTGCGTAACCAATAATAGCCACCCCCGGATCAATACCTAAAATAATCATATTTTATTATTCGATATTAGTATAATAATCACTTATGTCCTGGTCCTCATCCAATTCCGAGGAAATATTATCTATCTTGGCTTGAGTCGCCTCATCTATCTTTAAGGGGTCTTTGGCAAACCATTCCATTTCCGCATATTCTATATTAATATCATTCTCAATTCCTTTTTTTATTCTTTCCAAGTCATCCAATTTGGTGTAAATGACCAGTTCTTCTTCTTCATTTTTAATATCTTCGGCGCCTAAATCAATTACCTTCAGCTCTATTTCTTCCAATTTATCATTTACTTCTTCTTTGAGAATTCTGATAACTCCTCTTTTCTCAAACTTCCAAATGACCGAATTCTGGCTGCCCAAGCTGCCTCCGTATTTATTAAAAATTCTCCTCAGGCTCGAAACTGTCCGATTTTTATTATCAGTCAGGGCTTCTATTATTAAGGTTGTCCCGGACGGGCCAAAGGCCTCATAAACAACCTCCTCTATTTGTTCACCGCCCAATTCTCCGGTTCCCCTTTTAATCGCCCTGTCTATATTATCTTTTGGCAAATTGGCTTTTCTGGCTTTTTCAATGGCCAGGCGCAATTTAAAATTAGTCTCTAAATCACCCCCGCCTTCTTTCGCGGCAATGGTGACAGCATGCCCCAATTTAGTAAACATGGCGCTTTTCTTCGCATCAAGCGCCCCTTTGAAATGTTTAAGCTTGGCCCATTTACTATGACCGCTCATAATACCCAAATTAACAATTTAGCAACATAACAATTAAACGTCATTTTTTATGATATCAAATCCAACCCATTTATACAATAGACAATCTTTAATTTTTATGTTAATTTGTTAATATGTTTACTTGTTAAATTGATTCTATGAATATTCTTGACGACCTAGAACAAATTAAAAAATCAGATAAGTCAAAAATGGCTGATTTTATCGCTGAATTCCCCCAAAAATGCATGGAAGCCTACAAAAAGGCGCAAGAAATCATCCTGCCGAAAGATTACCAAGATATTTCCGTCGGGAGCGAACCAGCCTCGGGCTGGGAAAACATCATTATTTGTGGCATGGGCGGTTCGGCCATCAGCGGAGAATTGATTAAAAATTTATTGGCTGGCCAGTTAAAAAAACCTGTTATCGTTAACCGCAACTGGTTTCTGCCTGATTTAACGACTAAAAACTCCCTTGTTATTCTGATCAGTTATTCCGGGGAAACCAAGGAAGTGCTTTCCTGCGCCCGGATGGCAATGGAGAAAAAAAATAAGATCTTTATCATTGCCCAGGCCGGCAGATTAAAAAAATTGGGAGAGGAAAATGATCTTCCGATGTTTAATTTTAGTTATCCCGTTCCATCCCGAGCGGGTCTGGCCTATCTTTTAATGCCGCTGCTGGTTGTTTTCGAAAAACTCGGGTTAATAAATTCAAAATGCCTGGAAATAAATTCATCTTTAAATGACCTGCAAAATTTCAATCTAAATCTCCATCCGCAGATACCGACCGAAGAAAATTCGGCCAAATATCTGGCTTATTCAATATTCGACCATTTACCCATCATCATTGCCCCACCGGAATTGTCAGGTGTAGCCCATCGGTGGAAAACCCAGATGGCTGAGAACGGAAAATCTTTTTGTTTTTCCGAAGTTAAACCGGAAATCCTTCATAATTTCATTGAAAGCCGGTTCCCATGGAGATTGAACGACGAATTTTTCTTTCTGGTCTTTGATGACATTAAAAAAATTGCTTTATCGGAAAAATCTTCCGAAACATTCGAAAATATGCTTGAGCAAAAAAATTGCTGGAAAAAATTGCCGGTCTTCGGCCAAAATATACTGACTAAAATATTTTCTCTGGTCTTACTGGGGGACTGGGTGAGTTTTTACTTGGCCGTACTTTACCAGGTTGATCCGACGCCGGTTAAACAAATAGAAAAAATTAAAAAATGTTTAAATGACTGATTCCCTGTTTAAAAAAGATCTAAGTTGGTTGGGATACCTTTTTGTTTTTTCCTTCACTTTTATCGTTTTTATTTATCTGCTTGTGCCACCGGGCATTCTTTGCCCGGACAGTTTTTTCCACACTAAAATGGCTTTATTGATAAAAGAAAACGGTTTGGTAAAAGACTTCCCCTGGACCCAGTTCACCACCTATAAAAATCTGTTTGTTGACCATCATTTTGTCTATCACTTACTTCTCGTCCCTTTCCTCAGTATTCCTTCGCCAAAAAATCTTGATTCTTTCTCTTTAGAGATAGACCCCCTGATTAAAGCCAAAATTGCCACTGCGTTTTTTGCCGGTCTGGCTTTTTTAAGCATCTATTGGTTTTGCCGCCGGATGAAAATAAAAGGCGCTTTAATCTGGACAATGATGGGATTCTTAATCCCCAGTTTCCTCCTCCGCCTTTCCTTAATCAGAGCTCCGGCTCTTTCAATAATAATATTACTCCTGGGTTTCTATTTCATCTTGAAAAAAAATTACCTCTGGCTTTTTATTTTGTCCTTCATATACGTCTGGACTTACGGGGCCTGGCCGTTGATGCTGGTATCCGTTTTCATTTATTGCATGGCGCAAACAATAAAAAACCTGGTTGAATATCCGGGTGAAAATTTATTCAAATTTATTAAAAATTCGTTTGTTTTCTTTTTTGCCAAAAATAATTTAAAAATTATTTTCATTTGCGGCTTCGGCTTACTTTTGGGCCTGACCATCAACCCTTATTTTCCGAAGACGTTTTCTTTTTACTGGCTACAGACCGTTAAAATAGCTTTTTTTAATTATCAGAATAAAATCGGTGTTGGGGCCGAATGGTATCCTGTCGAACTGCAAACTTTTTTGGTGACAACCATTCCCGTTCTGGTTCCGTGGATAATTTCTCTGGCCTGGTTCGTCTTCAAATTAAAAAAACAAAAAATTTCTTCCTGGTTTATGGCTTTTATTTCCTTGTTCTTTCTGTTTTACACTTTAAAGGCCAGAAGAAACATTGAATATTTTATTCCCTTCACCATCATCTTTGACGGTATTATCTTTTCTCAAATTATCAAAGAAACAAACTGGGATAATATCAAAAAACATTTTAAGGATTGTTTCACCGGTTCGGAGAATATCTTTTATTTCGTCGCCGGTATTTTCGTAATCATCTGTGTCGGCGTTTCTCTGGGTCTTTATTTGAATTTGAGCATTAAAAATCTTTACCAGGAATATCAAAAAAACAGCCGGCCATTGGACCATCTGCAAAAAGCTTCTTATTGGCTTAAAAATAATACCGAGCCGAAAGAAATTGTCTTCCAAAGTAACTGGGGAATCTTCCCTCAATTATTCTATTTTAATTCCCAGAACTACTATATTAACGGTTTAGACCAGACTTTTATGTACGAATACGACAAGAACCTATATCAAGACTGGTTTGACCTGGTGACTTATAAAATAAATCCTGAAAAAACGTCTGAAATTTTAAAAGAAAAATTCAACGCTTCTTATGTCTTGGCCGACAAAAATGATGAACGTTTTGTCAAACTGCTCGAAAAATCAAAATCCCTGACAAAAGTTTATCAGGACGAGCAGGCAATAATCTATCAAATTGATTATGTCAATTAAAGCACCTGGTTATAAAATAATTTCCGTTTTGCCGGCCTACAACGCCGAAAAAACTCTGAAGAAAACTTTGGAGGATATTGATGAAAATTGGGTTGACAAAATTATCCTGGTTGACGACGCCAGCGCTGACAAGACCGTTGAAACGGCGAGAAATTGCGGTCTTGAGACGTTTGTCCACAAAAAAAATTTAGGTTATGGGGGAAACCAAAAAACCTGTTATAAAAAAGCATTGGAGAGGGGGGCCGACATTGTTATTATGGTTCACCCCGACCATCAATATGACCCCACTTACATCCCCCAAATCATCCTGCCGATCATGAGGGGACAGGCCGATGCCGTTTTTGGCTCACGTATGATGGTAAGGGGTTGGGCCTTGGAAGGAGGGATGCCCTGGTGGAAATATCTGGCCAATATATTCCTAACTAAAATGGAAAATCTGGTTCTGGGCCTCAAACTTACCGAATATCATTCCGGTTTTCGCGCTTACAGCCGTAAAATTTTAGAAACCGTCCGCTTTGACTTAAATTCAAATGATTTTGTTTTTGATACGGAAATTATTATTCAACTTAAAATTCACAAATTCAAAATTAAAGAAATTCCCATTACCACCCGTTATTTCAAGAACGCTTCCTCGGTCGGATTCAGAAAAAGCGTTGACTACGGCTTATCAATTTTAAAAAGCCTGGTAATGTATATTCTGACCAGGTTAAAGATAAAAACCTCTCCTCAATTCGTTCCCTTTGGCCGTAGCCTACGGGCGAGGCGTCGAGAACCTTAAAGAAATCAGAGGATACCTTTGGGGACTTTTGGGGACCCGGTCCCCAAAATAATTGCATATGACTATTAGAGATTTAATTAAAAATATCAATAAGAAAGAATGGCTATTTTTAGGGGCAATGGCCTGTTTGGTAATCTTAGTCACCACTATTCCCTACATTTACGGTTATCTCAACGCGCCGCAAAATACTTATTTTTTCGCGGTTTCCGGATTAAATAAAGTGGATTACTCAAATTACTTCTCTTATATCGAACAGGTTCGACAAGGGCATTTTTTATTTGAAGACTATTTTACCACTGAACCTCAGCCCCGCATAATTCTGAATCTTTTTTTTCTGACTCTTGGTATAATGGCAAAAATATTCCATTTATCGGCTCTGGTTATTTTTCACATCGCCCGAATCGTTCTCATTCCCGTCTTTATCTTCGTTTTTTATCTTTTCCTCAGTTTTTTATTCAAAGAAAAGTTTAAACAAAAAATCGGTCTGATACTGGTTTGTTTTTCAAGCGGCTGGGGAATTCTTCTTTATTCTCTATATAAGAATTTTCCCCCCTGGGAACAACCTATGGACTTATGGATACCCGAAGCCGTCACCTTTCTTACTTTTTATACTAATCCTCTTTTCATTTTTTCCCTGACCCTGATCGTCTCAATTTTCTTTTTAATGCTCCTGGGTTTGGAGAATAAGAGTTATAAGTACGCGATGTTGGCGGGAATCGCCGGACTTATCCTTTTCCAGGTCCACCCATACCATTTTCCGACTATCTTTTTTATTTTAGGAATTTTTTGGCTGGTTCTTTGTTTTTATGAAAAAAAAATAAATTGGCGATTTTTCAACTGCGGACTAATTTTTTCGGCCGTTTCACTGCCGTCTCTTTTATACTATTACTGGCTTTCGTCCTCCCACTGGCTGACTATCCATCGGATAGCCCAGGCAATTCCCATGGGTTATACCCCGCCGATAAAATCTCTGATCATCAGTTACGGCCTGCTCTGGCCTTTAGCCGTCATTGGAATTTATTTCATTATCAAAAAACCTGAAGAAAAGCAAGTTTCCCGCGGGGCAGGTAAAAAAATTAACCTTTCAATCTTTCTTGTCACTTGGTTAATCGCCCAAACTGTCTTGATTTATCTTCCTTTTCCTTTGCAAAGGAGAATGGCTGAAGGCCTTCATTTAATCATATGTATCCTGGCAACCGAAGGAATTTTCTTTATTTATCAAAAAATAAAGAAAAAAAATGTTCCCGTTATTTTAAAAAATGGCTTTCTGATTTGTATAATATCCCTGTCTTTATTCACTCCGTCAAATATTTTCGTGATCAGCCGAGATTTGACCATTTTCAATCATCCGGGGTTTTCCCTGCCTAAAGAAATTATTGAATCCATGCTTTGGTTAAAAAATAACTCCCCTGAAAATTCTAATATCTTCAGTGTCACTGACTTGGACATCAATAATCTTGTCCCCGCGTTCAGTGTCAGAAAAATTTTCGCCGGCCACGGTTGTGAGACAGCCTACTACGAAGATAAAATAAAAAAAACCGATTGGTTTTTCAGTAACAATGTCTATGACGACAAAAAACAAAACTTTCTGAAGGAAAACGACTTGGATTACGTTTTAATCTATAAAAAGGAAAATTATTCTTTCCGGCCGGAAGAAAAAAATTATTTAAAGCAAATTTTTAAAAATAATCTGATAAATATCTACCAAAGGTTTTAACCCATGAAGATTACCATTGTCCTCCCCACTTATAACGAAGAAAAAATTATCGGTCAGACAATCGACAGTCTTTTCGGTTTCTGCCAAGAAAAACTTGATTCATACCAATGCCTGGTGATAGTCGCCGACAACGGGTCAACTGACCGAACCGTTAAAATCGTCGGCGAAAAACAAAATTTGTATACCAACCTGGAATTTTTTCATCTTGATGCCCAGAATAAAGGTCTGGCGATCAAAAAAGCCTGGCAAGATTATCCCGGTGATATTAATATCTTTATGGACGCCGACCTTTCAACTGATTTAAAATTTGTCCCGGAATTAATCAAGGGTGTATCCGAAGAAAAGTATCACCTGGTTGTCGGTTCACGCAACAATAAATTAAGTACCACCGAACGTTCCGTTTTCCGTTCTTTTGTTTCTTGGGTTTTCAACTTTATTCTTAAGTCATTGTTCGGACTGGCAATAACCGATTCGGCCTGCGGATTCAAAGCTATTTCTAAAAAAACGCTGGAAGAAGTTATCCCCCGAATAAAATCTGACGGCCTGTTTTTTGACACCGAACTTTTAATTCTGGCCAATCAACACGGATTACCCATTAAAGAAATTTCCGTTGATTGGA
>CAZAGY010000004.1:0-19982 GCA_964485025.1 uncultured Gammaproteobacteria bacterium | reverse complement strand
CTCTATTTAACAAAATGCAAGAAGTAAACAGCTTATCAGGAGATGATAAAAAAATACGTTAAGGGAAAAGATGTTTTGGTGCTTGGAGCGACCCCGGAAATCAGGGATTTATTAGCAGAATTAAAGATGAAAGTGACTGTTCTGGACATTAGTCCTTCCATGGTCAAGGCAATGACCTCGTTGAAAAAATACAAAAACAAAGAAAATATTATCATTGATAGTTGGCTGACCGCCAGACTTGATAAAAAATACGATTTGGTTATCGGCGATTCAGTGGTTAATAATGTGCCATTGGAAAAATTGGACGGATTTTTTTATCAAGTTGGGAATTTTCTTCATAATGACGGGGTTTTTATCTGCCAGCTCGCCATAATCATTAAACCGCTTAAGAAAATAAACATTTCAATAAACAAGATTATTAATAAAGCAAGAAAGTCACCTGCTTATTATCGGGTCTATGCTGATCGGGCTTATGATTATTGCCAGTGGTCCGCCCTTCATCGTCGTCATAAAGTCATTAATTGGGGTGAACTCAATGGGATTTACCGCCATAAATTGAAAGATGGAAAAATAACCGGTAAAGAATTTGGTTTATTGGATTTTAATCTTTCGGACGTAAGTATCTTATTGCTGACTGGAAGAGAATTTCTCAAAGCCGTAAAACTCTTTTGGAAAATTATTAAGGAAACATACGAGAAAAAGCATCGGGTGAGTAAAGATTTTTATCGCATCTATGTTTTAAAAAAGAAATAATGAATAAAAACAAAAAGCCACAACCCAGAGAATGGAAAAAAATAGCTTTGACCTGGAAAGATATGTTGCCACCCTCCCGGCCTTCTTTGGGCGATATTCGCGTTTATGACAGCTTTGCAAAGCAAGAAATCAAAAAGGGAAAGCCATTTAAAGTATTAATTTTGGGCGCCACTCCCGAGTTGAGGGATTTATTATCCAGATATTGTCTTTTAGGTTATGACCTGAAAGTTTTTCTTTTGGACATTAATCCGGAAATGATTAGGGCTATGGATTCTTTGGTCGTAATTAAAGGCAAGCGAGAGAAAAAAATAATTGGCGATTGGCTGAAAACCCCTTTTAACAATGATTTTTTTAATTTGGTTGTCGGCGATGAGGTGATGATTAATATTAAAAAAGAAGAAAGAACGGATTTGTTAAAAGAGGTTTCTAGAATTTTAAAACCGGACGGAGCTTTTATCCTCAGAGCTTCTTATGTCAATCCCCGGGCAAGGAAATTTACCGTTAAAAAGTCACTGGCCAAATATGCTGAAATGTATTTTCAGAATAAGCTCAGTCTAACCCAAATAATGAATTATTTATTTGAGGAGTTTTGGGAATTAAGTTATTTTAGAAACAAAAAAAATCTTATTTCGTTAAAATTTTTGGAAAATGATTTCAAAAAAGAATTGGTATCGCCCGGTTCAACAAAATGGTTATTAAAGAGATTTTTGGAAAATTCAAAGGCTTTATTTAATCAATATTGGTCATGGGAGCCGAAAACAGAACAGCTTAAGCGTTTTAAAAAATATTTTAAAGTAGAGCAGTACGAAGCAGCCGATGATTATTTTTATTCTCATATTTTATCGATTTATTATTTAAAGTCGAAGAAATAAAATGAGTGTCAAAAAACCAAAAACGGAAACCTGGAAAAAATTTATTGAGAATTGGTCTAAAATAACCGGACCGGGCCGGCCAAGCAATACGGAAATCGGGATTTATGAGAGATTCGGCCGGTCCAGGTTAAATAAAAAAAACGTCAAAGCCCTGGTTCTGGGCTCTACCCCTGAAATCAGGGACATGCTGGCGAAATACAAGGGACTGCAGGTTCATTTAGTTGACGTTAATATCGGCAATAGTCTGGCCATGAGTGAATTAATGAGGCACAAAATAGCCGGAGAAAAAGAAATCTGGATAAAAGCGGACTGGCCGCATGTTCCTTTAAGGGAAAATTATTTTGACCTGATCTACGGTGATTTCGTTGTTTGCAACGTCCCTTTTGGAAAACAGGACAAGTTTTTAGCCAACGTCAGAACCTGGCTGAAAAAAGACGGCTTGTTCATTACCCGCTGCGAAACCGTAAAGCCGAAGTACAGAAATTTATCTTTTGATTATTTTTGCCGTTTATTCGAAAACAAACCGGTCAATTTGAAAACCATCAATCATTTTTGGGAGCTGGGCGTTTATTTGGGGGAAATCAGAAGAGAGAAAAGATTCAGCCCGGGAGTTTTTTACAGGGGATTGAGAGGTTATCTTAAAAAGCATCCCCGTAAAAACATAGAGAAGATATTAGAATTCGGCGGGATCCTTTATCCCTTGGAATGGACTTGGTCTCTTTGCGCGGAGAAAAGGATTAAAACTTTATTTTCAAGACATTTTGTGGTTAAAGGACAAGAATTTGATTCCGGAATGAATTTTCTTTATCCTGATTTTTATCCGATTTATTGTCTAAGACCCAAGAAATAATAATATGCAAAAAACAATAAAAAAATATCATAAAGAAGCGTGGATTTCCAACGCCCAAAGATGGGCAAAGTATGAACCGCCACTTCGACCGTCTAAAGGAGAGATTAAAATAATAAAAGACATTTTAAAAAAGGTAAAAGGCAATTCAAAAGATTGGCGGAAAAAAGCTTTAATTTTGGGAGCGACTCCGGAATATCGCGATTTATTAGCCCAATTGAAATATCAAGCGACAATTTTTGATTTCAACCGCGATTCGGTTAAATCAATGACTCAATTGCTTAAATACAAGGGAATTAAAAAAGAAAAATTGGTTTTAGGAAATTGGTTAGATAATAAACTTGGACCAAATGTTTTCGATGTTGTATTGGCGGATTGGTCCATTAATAATTTGCCTAATTTTAAAAGTTATAATGAATTATTTTTTAATCTAAAGACAATTATTAAATCGGATGGTTTTTTTGTTAACCGCACCAATATTTGGTCTGATACTGAGAAAAGCAAGTCAGTTAAAGAAATTATGAAAAAATATCAGAAGAATAAAAAAGAGAAATTTAGTTTTTTACAAATGCTCCAGGACTACAGTAATGCCAGTCCAAGGAATAAAAAAACTTTTTGCACGGATTTGGAGAAATTCTATCACATTAATCTGCCAAAAGCATATAAGAATAAAGAAATGACTGATAAAGAATTTTACGATTTCGTCCTGTTTTTCACTCAAGGAAAATGGCGAATTAAGCTTTTTCTAACCTTCCCGGAGAAAAACAAATTAGAAGATTTATTTAAAAAATATTTTGAAATTATTAGCATTAAATACGGAAGAGATTATTTATATAGTAAACACGAACCAATTTATTGTTTAAAACCTAAGAAGTAAGGACCTTTCGCTTCTCGCCAAAGGCGGGCAAGCGCTCGAGAACCTTGAAATTAAATAATTTATCGTATAAAAATTAAAGAGATTTAATTTTAATATGGCAAAGAAAAATGAAATCTGGCAAAAAATTCATAAGGAATATGTAAAATTGGTGGTCCCCAACCGGATGAGCGTTGATGATATGAAGATTTATGCCCGTTTGATAAAAATCGTTTTGAAAAGCAAAAAAGGGCAAAACGTTATGTTAATGGGCTCTACTCCTGAATTGCGCCGCTTTTTATTCACTTATACCAGGTTTTTTAAGGCCACGATTTATTGCGTTGATTCCAGCCGGGTGATGTACAAGGCTATGGGGGATTTTATCACTAAAGGTGATTTGCAAGAAAAATTCATTAATGCTGATTGGCTAAAAACCGGCCTTCCGGATGATTTTTTTGATCTGATCATTGGCGATGAAGTGATTTGCAACGTGCCGATTAAAGACCACAAAAAACTTTTTAAGGAAGTAAGCCGCGTTTCAAAGAGTAGCGGATATTGGATAACGCGGCACAATTTTTATTTGTCAAATAAAATCAAGACGGAAGACATTGTTTTGGAGATTGTGGATGATTTAACTGAAAAAAAGTATAGCTTTCAGGAAGCCATTAATTATATTTTCATCCTTCTTTTTTATAATTTGGCGGCGAAAAACAAAAAGCATTGCCTAAATCAGAGACAAGAATTGAAGGAAATGGAAAAAATTTACACTTCATTGAAGCCAGGCTTGAAAAAAGAAGTCCTGAAGGAATTAATCAGGAATTTTAAGGAAGATTGGCAAACTAGCTTTAATTATTATTGGCATGTTTTATCTAAGAAAGAAAGCGAAAAAGAATTAAAGCCGTTTTTTGAGATGAAGGAGGTCTTATATGCTCACGATTACATCACGGCCGGAAATTCGCCCATTTATCTGTTAAAAAAGAAATAACATGGAGAGTAGAGGCTTAATTGATAAAAATAAAAAGGAATGGCCGGAATATTTGAAATTATGGGATATGTTCAAACCGCCGGCGCGTCCGGCGAATTTTGACGTAAAACTTTGGGAGAAATACATTAAAAAATTGTTAAAGGAAAATAAAAGCGTTAAGGCGCTGGTGTTTGGCTCTACGCCGGAAATCCGCGATTTATTGGCAAAATATAAGATTTCGACATCGGTCTTGGAGATTAATCCAAGAATGCCCGAAAGGTTGCTGATGTTTATGAAGCATAAAAATCAGCGGAAGGAAAAAGTTTTTATTAGAAATTGGCTGGATGTTAATAAAA
This sequence comes from uncultured Gammaproteobacteria bacterium, assembly GCA_964485025.1. Taxonomy (GTDB): domain Bacteria; phylum Patescibacteriota; class Patescibacteriia; order UBA2591; family UBA6264; genus JAQTOB01. The sequence continues at coordinate 15,337 of CAZAGY010000004.1, read as the reverse complement.
TTTTTTCCAGTAATACTTTTGATTTTGCGATTGGCCATATGGTTTTCAACAATATCCCTTGGAGACTTCATCGCAAATTAGCTTACGGTATCAGACAGGTCTTAAAAAAGGATAGTTATCTTTTAATGGCTTCGCCGATTTTGGGGAAAATTAAAAAGACTTATGGCAGAGAAATCGTTTTGACTTATCAAAATAACCCGAGATATTTTAAAAATTTTTCCAATCGTTGGTATGTGATAGAAATTTTAAAAAAGTTGGATTATAATAAAAGGGGTCGGCGAATATTTTTTAAAAAAATAAAACAACGCTTAATAGATGAGATAAAAAAACAAGGGCTGCCGGATAAAGTTATTAATAATCTTTGGGCATTTGGCGAATATGATTCAGTTGATAACTATATTGGCGTTCACCCGCCTTTATCAGAGTTATTAAATATTCTTAAAAATTATTTTAAAGTGGAAAAAATATTATATGGCCCCGGTCCGGAATTCAAAAATTATCCCGAATTCGTTTTAAGGCCAAAAAAATAATCAATAAGTTTTTTAAATATGTTAGTTTCGAAAGCAAATAAAAAAGCTTTTACCCAATTTGCGAAAAAATGGAGAAACACCTTGCCGCCGGCCAGGCCTTCTTCGGGCGATCAAAAGACTTATAATCAAATTATTAAAGAACTGCCCTTCAAACTAAAAACCGCCCTGGTTTTAGGCGCTACTCCCGAGTTAAGGGATTTATTGGGCAGAAGAAAGTTGAAAGTCAGCATTTCTGATTTTAACATCAATATGATTAAGGCGATGACTATTTTAAGAAAAACAAAAACGAAAGAAAAAGTGTTTCTGACTGATTGGACAAAAAAGTTCACGAATCAAAAGTTTGATTTGATTTTAGGAGACACAGTCCTTAATATGTTAAACTGGAAAGATTGGCCTAAGGCGTTAGAAAACATTAAAGAAATGCTTAATCCAAGCGGATTTGTCTTGCAGAAAATTGCTCTTTTTAATCCTAAGAAAAAGAAAATGAAAAGCCTTGATATTATCAAAAAATGGCGGGCGAAAAAGCTTAAAACTCCTGATATGCGCTGGTTTTTGGAAATGTACAGCGATTACAATGTTTATAACCCGAAAACTATGATTGACAGTAAAATAAAATTATTGGCAGGATTTAAGAAAAATCATGAAAAAGGCGATTTAACGGACAAGGAATGGGAGATAGTCAAACGCTACGACGATAAAGTCATCATGACCATCCCCAAGAAGGGTAAAGTGAACAGGATGCTAAAGAAATATTTTGAGATCGTTGAGATTGTTTCGGGCAAAGATTATCTTTATTGCCGTGATATGCCCGTTTACCTGTTGAAGAGGAAATAATGCTTATGCAGATTAAAATATCAAATATTTCAATCACTCCTGATAAATTGATCAAGCGTTGCGGTTACGCCGAAATTAGGAATAGGGAAGGGCGGGTGAGTTATGTCCGGCGCTTGCGCGGATATCAATATCCGCGGTTTCATGTTTATATTGAAAACGGATGTTTTAATCTTCATTTGGACCAGAAAAAGCCTTGTTATCAGGGCGTGGCCGCTCATAGCGGGGAATACGAAGGAGAAACAGTGGAAAAAGAAGGAGAAAGGATAAAAATTATTATTAGTGAGTATAAAAAAATATGAAAAAACAAACCAGAGTTCCGTCTAAAGACTGGACAAAAAGGTGGAAAGGTGTTTCTTCCTGGTGGGGGAGATTCAATCCTCCCTGGACGCCGTCGCGAGGAGAAATCGGGATATACGATTCATATTTCCGTCAGGTGACTGACTTCAAAAACAAGGATCGGTCCATGCTGGTGATGGGCGCCACGGCCTTGCTGCGGGAACTGGGGCATAAATACGGGTACAGGACAACCATGATTGACGTCAATCCGGAAATGGTCAAAAACCAGACCGCCGCTCTGCGCGGCCAGATTCCTGGAGAGAAATTCGTTCAGGGGGACTGGCGCCTGATGGACGGGATTTTCCAGAGAAGAAAGTTCGATCTGATCGTCGCTGACCACGCCATCATAAACGTGCCTTTCCGCGACTGGGGAAAGGTCTATCGGAATATGCGGAAGATCCTGAAGCCGGAAGGCCACGTTTTTTGGGCCGCGACGGTTTACGACGGGCGAAAATACGACACCGTAACCAAAGCCATCAAGAATTTCAGGATGGAAAAGTCGGATACGGAAAGATTTTTAAGGATTTACCGTTTTTTCGGTCATCCGAAATATCACGACAAAGCCCATGGTTTCCATTTCGGCCGGCTGAACCGGGACTTCGACTCCATGGCGAAAAATCTCTTGAAGCCGGAGCAGATAAGGAATTTCCGGATGGCCGTCCTTGACCGCTGGGTTTGCGTGGTTTTGAAAAGGAATAAATTCGAGGAATTCACAAAGAAGTATTTTCGCGTCATCAGGCGGAGATGCGACCGGAGCCACGTTTATTACAAATATCAGCAGGTGTATCTTCTGGGACAAAAATAAGGATAAGGACGTTCTTATCCTCGACAAAAGCCTTATTTTTTATTACAATAGAATAAGGCTTAATTTAATTAAAAAATGCTTATGTTTATAGAACAAATTTACAATTTAGCCGTAGAAATGGGCATAAAGAGCGATCTACGCGGACCGCAAAAGGTTAAAAAAGGACTGAACCGGCTGAAAAATAAATACGAAAAGATGTCGAAAAGCGAAAAGCAGGAGTTTGACAAAGAAAGACTGAACAATCCCTTTTCAGACACCCGGATTTTGAACGGAACAAAAAAAGCCGTCAAGAAGATTCTGACCGGCATTGACATGAGGGTCAGCGAATTGCTTTTAGCCGACCGGTTGGGAGACATTGATCTGGTCCTGGCGCACCATCCCGCCGGGCAGGCCCTGGCTTTCGGATTGGACGATGTGATGCACCTGCAAGCCGACGTTTTGGAAACGTACGGAGTGCCGATTAACGTCGCGGAGAACTTGTTGCAGGTGAGGATAGACGAAGTCAGCCGTTCAGTTGCTCCTTCTAATCATAACCGCGTGGTTGACGCCGCCAAGCTGCTGAAAATGGGCTTTATGTGCGTGCATACGCCGGCGGACAATTGCGTCGCCGGCTTTTTAAAAAAATTGATTGAAAAGAGAAAGCCGGAATACGTGGAAGAGGTTTTAGAGTTACTTAAGTCAATTCCGGAATACCAGGAAGCGATGAAAATCGGCGCCGGACCGAGGATTTTTTCCGGTCGTCTGGAAAATCATTGCGGCAGGATCGCTTTGACGGAAATCACCGGCGGAACCGAAGGGTCAGCCAAGATTTATGAAAAAATGGCGCAAGCCGGTATCGGCACGGTTGTCGCCATGCATTTAAGCGAAGAACACCGCAAATCAGCGGAAAAAGCGCATATCAACGCGGTCATTGCCGGGCACATTGCTTCCGACTCAATCGGCATGAATATGTTCCTGGATGAATTGGAAAAGAAAGGAATAGAAATCGTACCCTGCTCAGGCTTAATCAGGATTAAAAGATTTAAGGGCAAATAAAAAAAAGTCATGGCTGAAATAAATGAAAATTTTTTTTGGCATGCCGGCGTGGCAAAACAATGGTCTGTTTATAAACCGCCCATCACGCCGTCTAAGTCAGAATGCCAGATTATAAAAAGATACATTCTTAAAAGTAAGAAGAAAAATCTTAAAATATTAATATTGGGCTCGACGCCGGAATTCAGGGATTTAGCTCATCAATTAAGAGCAGAAGTTTTTTGTATAGACGTCTCTTTTAGAATGCTTCAAGGATTAGTGCCGTTAATGAAGAATAAAAGCGAAGCTCTTCGGGAAACGTGGATTATATCAGACTGGTTAAAAGCTCCTTTAAAAGAGAATTATTTTGATTTTATACTGGGAGATTTTGTTATCGGAAATCTTCCAATTAAGTTATGGTCGGATTTTTTTGTTAAAATGAAAAGTTTATTGAATCTGGGAGGTTTTTTTATCACCCGCCATTATTGGGTAGATAAAAATTTGGATTCCGGAAAAATAGTGGAGAAAGTGTTGAGATACGGGGATTTCAAAGGAAAGCCGATAAACGTTTTTTCCTTAGATATTTTAATGAGCGTTTGGCGAAAAAGAGGCAAAGAATACTCCCTGAATATCGCGGAAGTCAATAAATTTTTAGAAAGGATGATGACGAAAGAAAAAGATAAGAAAAAACAAAAGAGGATGCGAGAATTGATTAATTTATACAAAATTTATTATCCGTCAAGCGGTAAGACCTGGTGGGCCCTGGATAAAGACAGAAATGACAAGTTAATGAAGAAATATTTTAAAGTTGATAAAATTGAACATGGCGACGACCACCCTTGCGTCTATTATTGTCCAATTTATTTTTTAAAAAAATGTTAAAACAAACAATCAATAAACCTTCCTGGAAAGCCTACGCCAAACTTTATCGTCAGATAATGCCGCCTTTTAGTCCTTCGCCAGCTCATTGTCGGCTTTACGAGAAGGTTTTGAAGAAAGTTAAAAAGAATTCTGGGAATCAAGGACTGATTTTAGGTTGTACGCCAAGGTTTTGCGACAGCTTGGCAAAATTAAAATTTAAAACAACTATTTTGGATTACAGTCTGGAAATGATTAAGGCTATGGATGGTCTGAAGAAGATTAAAATTAAAGAAAAGAAGGTTATCGGTCTATGGGTTCGGGCGGGCGAATATTTTGAGCCGGGTTATTTTGACGCTATTTTAGGCCATGCCGTGACTAACAATCTTCTGACGATTTCTTTATATAAAGGATTTTTTAAGGAAATGGCTAAAATTTTAAAGCCAAGCGGTTGTTTGATTTTAAGCGTTGTTTTTCCAGCGAAACATCCTTTAACCGCGGAAAAGATGATAGAAACATGCAGAAAAAAACCGGAATATTTTAAAAATCTCAATAATAAGATTTATGCTTGGGAACGTTGCGCTTATGGAGATTTTAAGTTTTATGACAAAAAAACTTGTCGCGCTGTTTTAAACGCACAAACGAATTTTATGAATAAGAAACTGAAAAAAGGGGAAATAACAAAAAAAGAATATGATTTAATGGTTTTTCCTTTTTATAACAATCCCCATAGGGCCACATATTTTCCACCGAAAATTTTTGAAAAATTTATAAAAGAATATTTTATTATCGGTAAAAAATACAAAGAACCTCATTTACATAGGGCTTTTACTGATTTTTATAAAATTTATTGTTTAAAAAAGAAATGAATCCCATTAGAAGTTCATCCAACTTCCTTACAATATCATTTTTTATGAGCAAATTCGCTTTATGGCCTTTATTTTTGATTAAAAGATACGCTTATGCAAACTTCTAACGGGGTAAAATATCCCGGTTATCTTAATTTAAGCGGAAGAGATTTTCAGGCAAGAATCAAGGAGTCCGGGAAACTTCTTGAATCTTGTCATGTCTGCCCGCGCCATTGCGGGGTTAATCGTTTAGAAAACGAGAGGGGATTTTGTTTTTTGGGAAAAAAGGCCTCAGTTTACAGTTTTAACCCTGCTTTTTGTGAAGAAAAATGTCTGACGGGAAAATACGGTTCAGGGGCGATTAATTTTAATTTTTGCAATCTTTCCTGCGCTTTTTGCCGTACTTATGACATTAGCCAATTGGAAAGAGGCAGAAAAGTGTCCGGCCGGGAAGTAAGCGACAAAGGATTGGCCGGTATAATGCTTGAATTGCAAAAACGGGGTTGTCATAATATCAATTTAATCAACCCTACTTCTCAGGTACCTCAGATTTTAGCCGCCTTGCCTTTGGCCATAAAACAGGGTTTAGCCATACCTTTGGTTTATAATACTAATGCCTACGATTCGGTTGAAACCCTGGAGTTATTAGATGGAATAATTGATGTTTATTTGCCGGATTGCAAATATTCTGATAATGATATCGCCAAAAAATATTCTCAGGCATTGGATTATTTTAAAATCGCTAAAAAGGCCATTAAAGAAATGTATCGGCAAGTCGGTGATTTAGAACTTAATTCCGACGGTTTGGCAAAAAAAGGGCTTTTAGTCCGCCATCTCATTCTGCCGAACAATTTGGCCGGTTCAAAGAAGGTTTTGGAATTTTTAGCCGGGGAAATTTCTCCGAACACCCACGTCAATATTATGAATCAGTACAGTCCTTGTTGGCGCGCCAAAGATTTTCCTGAGCTTAACCGACCGATCACTGCGGAAGAATACGAAAGAATAATTGATTTAGCCAAAGAATACAGACTGAAATGGTTCACGGAATGATTTAAAATTAAAAAATGAGGAAAATAAAGATAATTTTATCAGTAATATTCTTTGTTTTAATTTTTTTAACGTTTTTCTTAATCGGCGAATATATGAAAAAGGGAAAACAACTAAATTTTTCAATCAGGCGACCGGTCGCGGCCGGCGCTTTTTATTCGGCTGATAAAAATATTTTATCCCAGCAGATTGATGATTTTTTAGAGCGAGCGAAAGACCAGGAAATTAAGAGCAATTTGCGAATGCTGATTTTACCCCATGCCGGTCATGAATTTTCCGGTCAAACCGCGGCTTATGGATTCAAAAAGCTGATTGGCCGCGATTTTAAAACGGTGATTTTAATTGGACCGTCGCACCAAGATTGGTTTTTTGGCGCCGCGCTTTCAGATTATGATTATTGGCAAACGCCATTAGGAAAGATAGAAGTCGACAAGGAATTAGCAAAAAAATTGATTAAAGAAAATAAAAATGTTTTTATTCGCGAACAGGCGCATCAAAAGGAACATTGTTTGGAGGTGATGTTGCCATTTTTGCAAAAAACTTTAAAGGATTTTAAAATTTTGCCTATAATTATTTCTCAGGCTGATGATAAATTTTTAACCGCCTTGGCGCAGATAATTCAAAAACACCTTACCGATGAAACACTGGTAATTATTAGTTCCGACTTGTCACATTATCCCTCTCATAACGACGCGCAAGGGGCTGACAAGAAAACAATCAACGGAATTTTAAGTGGTTCAATCGAAAGTTTTAAGGAAGCAATTCAAGAGAATATGGAACAGGATTTGCCTGATTTAGACACTTGCGCTTGCGGCGAAGAGCCGATTAAAACCGGATTATCATTGGCTAAGGCGATGAATTGGAACAATATTAAACTTTTGGATTATACCAACTCTGGCGATATTTCTGGAGATTATTCACGCGTGGTTGGTTATGCCGCTATTGCTTTTAGTAATAGCAGTCAAAGTCAAAACGAATCGTCTTTACCCGAGGAAGAAAAACAAACATTGTTAAAAATCGCCCGCCAAAGCATTGAAAATAGTTTTAAAAATAAAAAAGTCGTTGATTATGGCGATTTAACTGAACGACTAAAACAACCGCAGGGCGCTTTTGTCACCTTAAATAAAGACGGTCAATTACGCGGCTGTATGGGGCGGATTATTGAAGAGAAAGAACCGCTTTATAAGGTAGTGGACGAAATGGCTAAAGTGGCGGCCCTTGAAGACCCGCGTTTTTATCCCGTCAGTGAAGAAGAGATGAAAGAGATAGAGATTGAAGTTTCGGTTCTTTCGCCTTTAAAAAAAATCAATAACCCGTTTAAGGAAATTGAAATCGGCAAACATGGCGTACTGGTGCAGAAAGGGTTTAATTCAGGTGTTTTTTTGCCCCAAGTGGCGACGGAAAACAATTGGGATTTGGAAATGTTTATGGCTGAATTATGCGAACACAAGGCCGGCTTAGCGCGTGATGTCTGGAAAATGGGGGATATTGATATTTACGTTTTTTCCGCTGAAGTTTTCGGGGAATAAAAATATAATTTTATTTCCTCGGTTTTCTAACCAAAAAGAAAATAAAAACTACAATCACCAGAGTTAAAAGCCGGATGGTTGTTTTATTTATTTTATTTTCACCATTTTCTTCAGTTGAAGATTTTAGTTTTTCTATCGGCGAACCGCAACCGAGGCTTAAGCACTTGATGGCCGTTTGTTCTATCTCAGAAGCAATGGATTGAGTGTAGGCGTTAAAAGCCTTTTCTCCTATCAGAATTAAGGGAATGGGAGTTTGACTTAAGTCCAGACTATATGCTTGGCCAAAGGCGAAATAGGCCTGCTGATTTTCTGAACTGGTGAAGATTTCAAAATTTTTAATTTTTATTTCCGGATATTTTTTCACCAGATCACCTAAAAATATGCCGGCTTCGTGGCAGACCGGGCAAGTCTGACTGTAAAAGAAATACAAATCAACCGGATAAGCGGCTTGTGCCGGCCGACAGACAAAGAGGCCGAAGATAATTATTAAGTTGATTTTTAAAATTGATGCTTTTACCCCGTTAGAAATTTTTTTCATAAGTTTTAATTTAGTTCCCCTGTTAGAAGTTATATTATCACCAGATTTCTAACGGGGTTCACATGTTTATTTTACCAGTTTTAAAAAATTTTTCAAATTATTTTTCAAGATTTGCGATGCGGATTTTTTAACGGGGTTGACTAATTTTTAAAAATTCTCTATTATTCTTTCAAAGGTCATTATTAATAATTTATTAAAAGAGGTATATTTTATGGAAAAATTAAAATTGCAGCCTTTAGGCAGTCGGTTAATTGTCAAAGCAATTGCCGAAAAAGAAGTCACAAAATCCGGTATTATTTTGCCGGAAACAGCCGACAAAGAGCGGCCGGTTCGAGGCGAAGTTTTGGCCATTGGTCCGGGGAAAACCCTGGAGAACGGCCAGCGGGAAAAAATTGATTTAAAGGTCGGCGACAAAATTTTATTTGAAAAATACGGCGCAGATGAATACAAAGTTGATGATAAAGAATTCTTAGTGGTAGATTATGAAAAAGTTGTCGCTGTAGTTAAATAAATGAGTTATTATGGCAAAACAAATTTTATATAGCGAAGAAGCGCGCGCGGCCTTAAAACGCGGAGTTGATAAATTGGTTTCGGCCGTCAAAGTAACCTTAGGGCCGGTGGGAAGAAACGTTATCCTGGATAAAGGTTTTGGTTCTCCCACCATTACTAATGATGGAGTAACCGTGGCTAAGGAAATTGAATTGGAAAATAAATATGAAAATGTTGGAGCCCAGCTGATTCAGGAAGTGGCTTCAAAAACCAATGACGTGGCCGGTGACGGAACCACCACTGCGGCGATTTTGGCTCAGGCCATCATTACCGAAGGACTGAAGAATGTGGTTGCCGGAGCCAATCCTTTGTTAATTAAACAGGGAATAGAAAAGGGTGTGGAAACAATCGTTAAAGAATTAAAAGAAAAAATTGCCCGACCGGTTTCCACTCAGGAGGAAATTCAGCAGGTAGCGACTATTTCCGCCAATAGCCCGGAAATCGGCAAAATTATCGCCCAAGCGATGCAAAAGGCCGGCAAGGACGGAGTAATCACGGTAGAGGAATCCCAGTCTTTTGGTATGGAATTGGATTTTACCGAAGGTATGCAGTTTGACCGAGGCTACGTTTCACCTTATATGATTACCAATGCGGAAAAAATGGCGGTTGAATATGACGACCCATATATCCTTATCACTGATAAGAAAGTGGCGGCCATCAATGAAATTCTTCCTTTAATGGAGGAAATGGCCCAAACCGGCAAAAAAGACCTGGTGGTCATTGCCGACGAGATTGAAGGTGAAGCCCTGGCAACTTTCGTCGTTAATAAATTAAGAGGAGTTTTCAATGTTTTAGGAGTCAAGGCTCCGGGCTTTGGCGACCGAAAAAAAGAAATACTTCAAGACATCGCGGCCTTGACCGGCGGGAAAGTCATTTCTGAGGAAGTGGGCATGAAACTGGAAAATATCCACTTAAAGGACCTTGGCCAAGCCAGAAGAGTGGTGGCCACTAAGGATAATACTACCATTGTCGGCGGCAAGGGCAAAAAACAGGACATCCAAAACAGGATTGTTAACATTAAGAAAGAAATGGAATTAAGCGATTCTGATTTTGATAAGGAAAAACTTCAGGAGCGGTTGGCAAAGTTAGCCGGCGGAGTAGCGGTCATTAAAGTCGGCGCGGTTACGGAAACAGAAATGAAAGAAAAGAAATTTAAAGTTGAAGATGCGGTTAATGCCACTAAAGCGGCCCGTGAAGAAGGTGTGGTGGTCGGCGGCGGCGTGGCCCTTCTCAGATGTTTGCCGGCTTTGGAAAACGTTAAGGTCAGAGGAGACGAAAAAATCGGTATTGAGATTCTTAAAAGGTCTTTATATGAGCCATTGAAGCAGATCGCCAATAACGCCGGGAAAAAAGACGGGGCAGTCGTGGTGCAGAAAGTTATGGAAAATAAAGGCAATTACGGATACGATGCCGCCAATGACGAATTCGGAGATTTAGTGGAAAAGGGAATCGTTGACCCGGTCAAGGTTACCCGTTCAGCGTTGCAAAATGCGGCTTCAATCGCCACTTTATTTTTAACTACCGAGGTCGTAATCACTGACAAACCGGAAAAATCAGAAAAGGAAAATCATATGCATTCTGGTGAAATGCCGGGAGGCATGGATTATTAAATTTTTGTTAAGAAAGATTGTATATATAAAAAGTAGGGCCTGTAAAGACCCTATTTTTTAAAAACAACAATCTACCCATTTTTTTCCGATGCTTGCTTTTTTAGTTCATTTTTTAAAGCTATCAGTCCGGCGACGAGCCCAAGGATCAGGCCTGTCATTTTTGAGACACCGAACATCTCGGAAAAATACGGACTGGCTGAGGCGGCATTCAGCGCATGGTTTGACGCCGTATAGACACTAAATACTGGTCCTATTATTAGCCATCCTACCATAAATAGTATCATGAACATATTCGTGAAGACGTAAGTTTGTCTCCACAGAGGACTGTCGTCCTCTCTTACGTACGTAAACCACCACCAAAGCAGTGCTACAATCAATAATTTGAACATTTTATATTTTCCTCCATATTTTCTGTAAATATTATAGCAAAAAAATTCGGTTTTGTCAACCCCAAATTATCCCCTGACAGATTCTTAAATTTATGTTATCATGGTATATAAGTTAATTCGTTAACAAAAATATATGGGAGAAAAAAACATTATTGAAAAGATCGGTTCAGCCGTGGAAGCGGCCCAAAGGCAGGGTATTTTATCCAGGTTTTTAGCCGCTATTTCTTATTTAGGCGTTCTTTGTCTGGTGCCGGTTATTCTTAAGATTAAAAGCGATTACGTCCGTTTTCACACCCGGCAGGGATTGATTCTGTTTATTGTTGAAATTATTTCCATTTTAATCTGGGTGGTCCCGTTTATCGGTTGGATTATCGGGTTTGTCGGCTGGATTATTTGTTTTATATTTTCTTTGGCAGGTTTGGTTAATGGAATCGCCGGCCGGGAATGGAAGATGCCGTTTTTAAGCAAATTTACTGATAAGGTTAAAATTTAATTTTTCTAATAGATTGACGAATAGGCTTCAAATAACATAAAAGTTATTTGAATCGCATTTAATTTATTTTTATGATCAAATGGTTCAAAGAAATTAATATTAAGGATGTGTCTCAGGTGGGAGGTAAAAACGCCTCTTTGGGAGAAATGTATTGCCATTTAAGCAAAAGAGGAGTGAGAATTCCCAATGGGTTTGCCACCACCGCCGAAGCTTATTGGCGTTTTTTAAAGCAGGGAAATTTAAAAAAAGAAATAGAAAAAACCCTTAAAGATTTGGATGTTAAAAACGTTAAAGATCTGATTCAGCGAGGGAAAAAAATCAGAGAAATGATTTTAAAAACTCCGTTGCCCGAGGATTTTCAAAAAAGAATCATTTCCGCCTACAGGCAGTTGTCGCGCCAATACGGAACAGGGTCAACTGACGTAGCGGTCCGCAGTTCAGCCACGGCCGAGGATATGCCGACAGCCAGTTTTGCCGGGCAAATGGAAACTTATCTCAATGTTCACGGCGATAAGCAGATTTTGGTTGCGGTTAAAAAATGCATAGCCTCTCTTTTCACCAACCGGGCTATTGTTTACCGCGAAGAAAAAGGGTTTAGCCACCTTAAAGTCGCTCTTTCCGTCGGTGTGCAAAAAATGATTCGTTCGGATTTAAGTTGTTCAGGAGTGATTTTTTCCTGCCAGACAGAATCAGGTTTCGGTGACGTAACCGTTATCACTTCTTCCTGGGGCTTGGGAGAAAATGTTGTTCAAGGAAAGGTTAGTCCGGATGAATTTCTGGTTTATGAGCCTTTGATAAATAGATACCGGCCGATTGTCGGCAAACACATGGGAGCTAAAGAATGGAGAATGATTTATGATTCCAAAGGAAAAAGTCCGGTAAAAAATATTAAAACAATGGCTGGAGAAAGAAGTAAATTTACTCTTAATGATGATGAAATTCTGGAACTGGCTAAATATTCGGTGATTATCGAAAAACATTACGGCCGGTCTATGGATATGGAGTGGGCAAAGGACGGAAAAGACAAAAAGCTTTACATCCTTCAGGCTCGACCGGAAACAGTTCAATCGCAGCGTTCTTTGGATTATTTGGAGAAATATATTTTAATTGATAAAAAAGAATGTCGCGTGCCTTCTCATGCCGGAATTTATCGGGCCGGCAAGAAGTTAAAGGTTTTAATTTCCGGCGTGGCGGTGGGTTCAAAAATCGCTTACGGCCAGGCGAACATCATCGAAAATGTAAAAGATATTTCCAAATTTAAACCCGGACAAGTTTTAATAACGGAGATGACCGACCCGGACTGGGTTCCGATTATGAAGATAGCCAAGGCCATTATCACCAATGCTGGCGGCCGAACTTGCCACGCGGCTATTGTTAGCCGAGAATTAGGCGTTCCCTGTATTGTCGGGGCGGGTACGGCAACCAAGAAAATAAAATTAAATGAAAAAATTACGGTTTCCTGCGCTGAAGGAGAAACAGGATACGTCTACCAGGGTTGTTTGCCCTTTGAAGTTAAAAAAACAAGAATCAATGACTTAAAAAGACCGAAAACAAAAATTATGATGAATGTCGGCGAACCGGAACAGGCGTTTGGTTTCTCTTTTATTCCCAATGACGGCGTTGGTTTAGCCCGGGAGGAATTTATTATTAATAACTACATTAAAATTCATCCTCTGGCCTTGATTTATTACTCTCAATTAAAGGATAAAAAAGTAAAGAAACAAATAGATGAAATCGTGGCCGGTTATCCGAATAAAGTTCAGTTTTACATTGACAAGTTAGCGGAGGGGATCGGAAGGATAGCCGCGGCTTTTTATCCCAAAGACGTGATCGTCCGCTTTTCGGATTTTAAGACCAATGAGTACGCCAATTTAATCGGCGGCAAGGACTTTGAACCGAATGAGCCAAATCCCATGATCGGCTGGCGCGGAGCCAGTCGATATTACGGTCCGGGTTTTGCCGAGGCATTTGCCTTGGAGTGTCAAGCCATTAAAAAAGTGAGAGAGGAAATGGGACTGGATAATGTTATCGTTATGGTGCCTTTCTGCCGGACAGTGGAAGAAGGAAAAAAGGTATTAAGGATTATTGACCGGCATGGCTTAAGAAAACCGAAAAAAAACATTAAGCCCTTAAAGGTTTATGTGATGTGTGAAATTCCTTCAAATGTTATTTTAGGAGATGAATTTGCCAAGATTTTTGACGGTTTTTCCATCGGCAGTAATGATTTAACTCAGTTGACTCTGGGTTTAGACAGGGATTCAAGCCTGGTGGCCCATATTTTTGACGAAAGGAACGAAGGGGTCAAAAGGATGATCAGGCAGATTATTAAGACGGCGCATAAATATGGAAGAAAGATCGGGATCTGCGGCCAGGCGCCCAGCGATTTTCCCGAATTTGCCAGATTTCTGGTAGAAGAGGGGATAGATTCAATTTCTTTGAATCCGGATACGGTGATAGAAACGACCTTGGATATTTTAAAGACGGAGAAGAAATTAAAAAGATTTAAATAAAAATTTACGAACCAATCAACCAAAAATTTAAAGATTTTTAGCGGCAGTTCCCATCCGGAATTAGCGGAAAAAATCTGCAGAAACCTGGGGATAAAATTAGGTAAAGTCGACATTCAGAAATATGGCACAGGTTGTTTTGAGATTGTTTTAGGGGAAAACGTGCGCGGTTGCAAGGTTTTTATTATTCAAACTTCTATTCCTGAATTCAACACGTTGCATTGGCAGTTATGGGAGTTATTTGAAATGATCCAGGCGGCAAGTAAATCATCAGCTTCAGAAGTTAACGTGGTTATGCTTTATAATTCTTACGCCCGTTCTGACAGAAAATGGACGGGACGGATGCCGATTGCCGGAAAGATAATGGCCGAATTTTTAGAAACTGTAGGTATAGACCGTTATCTGGGAGTTGAGTTGCACTCGGAATACGAAGGATTTTTTTCAAGCAAAACCAGAATAGACCATTTAAGAATTTATCCGTTAATAGCGGATTTTTTAAAAACCAAGAATTTGTCAAAAGCTTTTCTATTGCCGGCCGATCATGGAGCGCGTAAAAGATTTGCTCCGATTTTTGATAAATTGAATTTACCCTGCGGAGACGTTAAGAAAAGAAGAATCGGGCTTAACAAAGTGATAATAGATTCCATAGAAGGAGATGTCAGGGGAAAAGACGTTTTTCTCCTGGATGACGAGATTTGTGTTGCGACAACGGTTATGGAAATCGGCAAGATTTTGGAAAAAATTGGAGCTAAGAGTTTAACGATTATTGCCGCTCACGGATTGTTTACCGGTCAGGCTGTGGAAAATTTACTTTCTTTGAAAATTCTCAAGCAAGTGGCGGTAACGGAAACCGTCCCTATAAAAAAAGAAATCAGAGAAAAAATACCAATAGTGATTTTACCGGTCGATAAATTAATTTCTCGGGCAATAAAAGAAATCTGTCAACAAGGTTCGGTCAGCAAGCTTTTTGAAATCAAATGACACATTGACAAAATTTACATTTCTGTCATAATGGTTTTAACAATTCAATGGAGGTTTTTTAAATGAGTGTAAAAAAGGTCGTACTTCAGGCAAAATCAAAGGAAATTGAAGGGAAGCCAATCAATGAATGGCTGGTGGAGAAAGGGGTCCATATTAACCCCATGGATTATGGGGTTAAAGTGAGAAACATCGTTTGTGCAGATATTGAGGTGCACAGCGACGGTGTGGGAAAGTGGATACCTTTCTCTAACACTATCCTGCTTATGGCAGGACAGAAAATACGTGTCCACGGAAATGAATTCGTTGCCGTGATTACGTAAAGGTTTTTCCTCCTTGGTGCGATAGATGAGGTCCTATTTATGTTGTAGGACCTCACTTTTTTTCTTGCTTTTACCTGTTATTTTGCTACAATATTTCAATACGGAGAGGTGCCTGAGTGGACGAAAGGGCTTGCCTGGAAAGCAAGTATACC
>CAZAGY010000003.1:4536-22557 GCA_964485025.1 uncultured Gammaproteobacteria bacterium | reverse complement strand
TTGCATAATTTTAGACCCCAGCCGACTATTTTACGGCTGGGGTTTTTAAATATCTATTGGTATAGTTGTTTGATTATCTTAGGTTTAGTTTTGGGACTGATTTTAATTTTTAAATTGGCATCAAGATCTTCCGCCAAAGGCGGATCCGCCTCAGGCGGAAAAATAGAAAAACAGATTTTGGAAAATTTGGTTTTTTATTTGATAATCATTGGATTTATCGGTGCGCGGCTTTATCATGTTTTTTCAGAGTTTCCATATTATTTGAAAAATCCTTTGGATATTTTCAAGATTTGGCAAGGCGGTTTAGGAATTTACGGAGCGATAATCGCCGGTTTGGTCGTTCTGTTTTTGTTTGGCCGAAAACATGGAATAAAATTTTTTGTTTTAGCCGACTTATTTGTTCCGGCTTTGGCCTTAGGTCAGGCCATTGGCCGTTGGGGAAATTATTTCAATCAGGAAGTTTTTGGTCGGCCGACTGATTTGGCTTGGGGCATTCCGATTAATATCGCCAACCGGCCGAGTGAATTTTTTGCCAATCAATATTTTCACCCGACTTTTTTATATGAATCGATTTGGAATTTTATTATTTTTTTAATCTTGATTTTGAAAATTTTTGGGGACCGGGTCCCCAAGGATATAAAGGAAGGAAAAATTTTCGCTTTATATTTAATGCTTTATTCTTTCGGCCGGTTTTTTATGGAATTTTTAAGAATTGATTCCCAGCCAATGTGGCTCGGATTGAGGTTAGGGCAGATATTATCTGTTATTGCGTTTTTGGCAGGATGCCTGATTTTATTTTTGGTCAGACCTAAAATTAGTACAGGCGCCGGTACGGGTCGAACCTGAACGCCCCTGAATTGTTTTTCAGCCCGAGGCTGATCCGCCACCGGGGAAATATTCTGACGTCTTTATGTTTTAATGATTCAGTCCCGAGCCAAGGCAATGGCCCAGATTTTTTTTACTCCGGCTTGACGCAAGACTTTGGCGGCTTCAGCCAAGGTGGCGCCGGTGGTTAGAACATCATCAACCAAGACTACGTTAGCCGGGCAACCTGCTTGAACCCCGTTAGAAATTCCGCAACAGCCGGAGTTTTCAGTAAAGAGATTCTTAAGTGAAAATTTATAAAAATTTCTGACGGGGCGAACCCTGAAAATGTCTTTAACGTTGTTTTTTCTCTGCTGAAAATCGAGGTTTGTCTGCGAAGGAGTGCCTTTGATTTTTTTCAGAATTTTCGGTTTTAACGATAAATTGAATTCAGATGATATCTCTCTGGCAATCAGTTCCGATTGATTGAAGCCCCGGCTGGCCAATTTTTTTCTGGTTAAAGGTATAGGAATCAAAACAAAATTGTTTTTTTTCAAATAACATAT
This sequence comes from uncultured Gammaproteobacteria bacterium, assembly GCA_964485025.1. Taxonomy (GTDB): domain Bacteria; phylum Patescibacteriota; class Patescibacteriia; order UBA2591; family UBA6264; genus JAQTOB01. The sequence goes on along the minus strand of CAZAGY010000003.1, from coordinate 21,187 downwards.
TGTTTCCGGCGAGAACCTTAAGAATTCAATTAAAAAAGGAATAAGATAATCCAAAACCTTTTGATTAAAAGGAGGATATTTAAAGGTTTTAATGGCTTTTTTAATCAAGGGTTGATGATAATCAAGGACGGTGATGGCCTTATCCAGATGGTATGAATTGGGTATGTATTGCCCGGCGATAACGATTTGTTTTAAGCATTCAGGACAAATTAGGTCTCCGGTTTTTTCACACCCCAGGCAGTTTACGGGTAAGACAAGGTTAAGAAATTTTTTTATTTTATTTATCCACATCCCGGTTGTAAAAATAAAGTTTTACTGTATAATGATAATATAGTATAACATAAAACATAAATGTTGGTACTCGGGTACTTGGAGATTAGAAACCCGATTACCTGATTACCCAATTAACTAATTAACTGACTTATGAGTTTTTTTGGCATCAGAAAAAAGAAAAGTTTTTTAGGCGTTGACGTCGGGTCAACCAGCATTAAATTGGTTGAATTAAGCGAAGAAAAAGGTTTACCCACTTTGGTGACTTACGGCTATGCCGAAAGGGCGATGGGTGATATTGTTAACGGTGATGCCAAGGAAATATTAAGTAAGGTGGCGATTTTGCTGAAAAAATTATACGTTCAGGCAAACGTAAGCAGTTATCAGGCCGTCACCGCTCTGCCTAATTTTTCCGTTTTCAACTCAGTGATTACTTTGCCGATGATGAACAAAAAAGAACTTGATTCAGCGATTCGTTGGGAAGCGAAAAAATTCGTTCCCATGCCCATTGAAGAAATTATTTTGGACTGGCGAATTATTGATACCATTGACGTTGATAGAAGAAGAAAAAATTACCGCATTCTTTTGACTGCCGCCGCAAAAAATTTAGTCAGAAGATACGTGGAAATTTTCAAGCAGGCCGACTTACAGCTTCTTTCTTTGGAAACGGAGTCTTTTGCTTTGTCGCGGTCTTTAATCGGCAAGAGCCAGGCCACAACCATGATTATTGATACTAGCGCCGTCACCACGGATATTATTATCATTGAAAAGGGCTTGCCGGCCTTTAATCGCAGCATTGATGTCGGCGGCATCACCATTTCTCAGGCCATTGCCAATAGTTTAAACATTGATTTCAAGAGGGCGGAGCAGTTCAAAAGAGATATTGGTATGGAAGGTTCTTCAAAAATTCCTCGGGTAATTGAAGGAATTTTAAAGCCGGTGATTGACGAGATGCGCTACTCCTTAAGGCTTTATCAGGATCAGTCGGGTAAAATGGTTGAACAGGTTATCTTGTCCGGCGGTTCGGCTTACTTGCCCAATTTGGCGGATTATTTTTCAAAAATTTTAAATATTCGGGTTATTATCGGCAACCCCTGGACCCGGATTTCCTTTCCCGAAGAATTAAAACCGGCCCTGGATGAAGTGGCGCCGCGTTTCGCCGTGGCCGTGGGCTTGGCTTTAAGGGAAATTATTTAAATATATGGATTTTCAAAAAGAAAAAGATTTTCAGGAATCTAAATCTTCTAGGCCAGTTGAGAAAACCGGTTTATTTGGCTCTCTTTTCAAAAAAAAGGAGAAGTCGTCGGGCAAAGACGGAATAAAAGAAAATGGTTCAATTATTAAAGAATCAATCTTTAAAAACTTCAGCTTCAGTCCGGAAAATAACGACATGGAAATCAGCTTGATGCCTGAAAAAGCGATTATTATTCCCCGGATTATTCATTCAAGAAATCTGCTTTTAATCGCTGCTTTTATCATCGTCATTAATATTTTCACCATCAGTTGGCTTTACCTTGATTGGCATTTTGAAAAAATAGGGAATGAAGTCGATAGAATTGAAAGGGAAATGCAGTCTATTGAAGCTCAGAGCATGTCATTTCTGAGCGCCAGAGATGAAATCATTGCTTTAGAGGACAATGCCAGTCGGACAGAAAATATTTTGAACGACCATATCTACTGGACAAAATTTTTCAGTTTATTGGAAAAATACACTACGGCTGACGTTTTTTTCGGAGATTTTTCGGCTGATACCAGCGGCATCATTCGTTTGGACTCTCTATGCCGGGACCTTATTTCCGTGGCCAGGCAGTTTGTCGTTTTTTCGCAGGCACCGGATTTTGTCAAAGAAGTGGACGTGTCAGATGTCGTCAATGCTCCGACCGGCATCAAAGCCACTTTCAATTTGGTTTTAGTCGACGATGTCTTTAAAAAATAATCCCCAATCATTTAGCGGTAATACTTGGAAACTGAGCTTTCAAGTAGTTTCGGCTACGAAGGCCGGGCAAAATCTAAAGTTCCAATATTCAAAACGGTTTTGAATATTGAAAAATTGAACTTTAATATTATTTAGAATTTAGGATTTAAAGCGAAGCGCTTATGGCTCGAATAAAAAAATCAGAATCCAGAACAAAATCATATAAAAATTTAGTGGTCAGGTTTTATTGGCTGATTATTCTTATTGCTTTTTTAGCCGCGCTTTTATTTGAATATTTTGTCATTGTTAAACCAAAATTGCAGCAGACGAGAAATGGCGGACCCTTGGATGTTCAGAGCCGCCAGGTTATTCTTAACGAGCAGAAAGCTTATTTAGGAAAATTGAAAACCCTGAAAGAGGAAGCGGATGGAATCAACCGTGCCGAGTTGGAAAAAATCAATTATGTCCTGGCAGACAAAGTGGATGTTCCGGATATTTTAAAACAGATATCCATTTTATCCCAGCAACCGAAATTCAAAATGGGAAGTTTCAGTTATAAATACGGCGAGGGAAATCTGATGCTTAATTTGGACTTCGGTGGCGGCACTTACCAGGATATAAAGAATTTTTTGGATGAAATTGAGAAAAATATTCGCGTTATGGATGTCACTAACATCTCACTTAAAGATGCGGGTGACAAACTCTCTTTAACCATTAAAAGTTATTATTTTGAATAATATGCCCAAAAAGGGAAGACAATATTTATTTTTGGTGACTTTTTTTCTTTTAGTTTTGGTTATTGGTTTTATTTTTATTAGAAACAGCGATGTTATTTTTAAGCCCGGCGCCCAAACTTCCGGCATTAACAAACCGGCTTATTTAAATCAGCCGATTCCGAAAATAGACAAAATTAAAACCATTGTCAATAATCCGAAGTTCAAAGAATTAAAATATGTCAAAAGTTTTTTTGAACCGGTGGAACCGACGGCATCTGGCCGGTCAAATCCCTTTATCCCCTTTATAAAACTGGAAGAGGAATAATTTTTATTAAATTATGGCTGTTCAAGCAGACAACAACATTGTACGTTTTTTGGTTCAACACGGGAGAATTTCCCAGGAGCAATACAAAGAACTTATTGCTGAGGCCGGAGAGGTTAATCTTTCGGCCGATCGGCTTTTGGAAACAAAAAAAATTTTGTCGGAAGAAGACGTGGCCTGGGCCAAAAGCCAGCTTTATAACATACCGATTGCCGATATTTACGGGACGATAGTTGACCGTAAAGTTTTAGAAATAATTCCCAAAGACGTGGCGGAGAATTATAATGTTGTCGCTTTTGCCAAAGAAGGGGATACTTTAAAAGTAGCCATTCTTGACCCCAGTGATTTTAAAGCCCGGGAGGCGGTGGATTTTGTTGCTCGGAGAAAAAATTTAAAAGTAGAATTATGTACCGCGCCCACCACGGCCTTAAAAAATGTTTTAGCTCAGTATGGCGGTTTGTCGGTCGAGGTTGAAGAAGCGGTCGGTGCCGCTGAATCGAGATTCGCTCCGGTCGGTGAAAAAGGAAAGACCATCGGTGATATGGATATAGAAAAAGTGAGTCAGGAAGCGCCCATTTCCAAATTAGTTAATTCCATTTTAAAATACGCAGTTGATAATCAGGCATCTGATATTCATATTGAGCCATTTTCCGAGAAAACCAGAGTACGTTATCGTCTTGACGGTATTTTAAAAGAAACAGCTCTTCTTCCCGGACATCTTCATGCTTCAATTATTTCCCGGATTAAAGTTATGGCCAGTCTTAAGCTTGACGAGACCAGGATACCCCAGGATGGCCGTATTCGCATCATGGCCGCCAATAGAAAAATAGACCTTCGTGTTTCCATTTTTCCTCTTTTTGACAAAGAAAAAGTGGTGATGAGGGTTTTAGACCCGACGCGAAGGGTTTTTGATTTGAAAGATTTGGGATTCTGGGGCAAGGGTTTAGAGATAATTAAAAGGAATTTGGCCCGACCTCATGGATTAATTCTGATTACCGGTCCGACCGGTTGCGGTAAAACCACGACAATTTTTGCCGCGATGAAGATTCTCAATCAACCCTCGGTCAATGTGGTCACTCTTGAAGACCCGATAGAATATTTTTTATCAGGCACCAATCAATCGCAGGTCAGACCGAATATCGGTTATACTTTTGCTTCCGGCTTGCGTTCAATTGTTCGTCAAGACCCCGATATTATTATGGTCGGAGAAATTCGCGACACGGAAACGGCGGAATTGGCCACCCATGCGGCCTTAACCGGCCATGTCGTTTTATCCACCCTGCATACCAATGATTCTTTTGGCGCCATTCCCCGTTTAATTGATATGGATATAGAGCCGTTTTTAATCGCTTCTTCAATGAATTTAATTATTGCCCAACGTTTGGTGAGAAAAATTTGTCCGTATTGCGCCGAACAGGTTGAGCCTTCGCCGCAGATTGAAAAATCCATTGAACAAAGATTGAAAGACGTTGAAGACATTGATTTGGATTATTACCGCGACAAAAAAACCAACCGTTTGAAATTTTATCGTGGCAAAGGCTGCCCCCGCTGCAACAACGAAGGTTATCGCGGCCGGCTGGGGATTTTCGAAGCCCTGGAAGTAACTGACCAGATGAAAAAGATTATTACCAGCGGTTGTAAGATTGAAGAAGTAAAGCAGGAATTTTTCCGCCAAAAAATGACGGAAATGATTCAAGACGGCTACATTAAAATTCTTCGCGGAGAAACGACTATCGAGGAGGTATTGAGAGCGGCTAGGGAATAATAAATAACCCAATATATTTTATGAGCACTCAAAACGAAGTCATTTTAAATCGCATTTGTCAGGGCGCGGCCGAACAAAGGGCCTCGGAAGTTTATTTATTGCCGGCTCAGTCGCCTTTTGTCAGGATTAACGGGAAAATGGGAGCTTTAAGCGGAGAGGGTATTGTCACCGCCTCTTTCATCGATGACATGTTTAAAGGTATGTTTACCCAGGAAGAGCAAGCCGCTTTGGCCAAAACAAAACAGATTGAGGCGATAAAAAATATCGGGAAAATGGGCGAATGCCAAATTGATATTTATTATCAAAAAGATTCTTTAGCTTGCCGTATAAAATTATTAGCTCAGGAAATTATTGATTTGGGAAAACTCGGGTTACCGGAAATGGTCACCCGATTTACTAATTTTTTCAGAGGCATAGTTTTTATCACCGGTCCGCGTGATTCAGGCCGTTCGACTCTTTCGATATCCATTTTAAATCATATCAATAAAAATCAGGCCAAGTTCATCACCACCGTGGAAAAACCGATAAAATCCGTTTTAAGGGGTGTTAGGAGCGTGGTTGAACAAAGAGAAGTAGGTAAAGACACCCCTTCTTTTTTAGACGGTCTTCGTTATGTTCGCCAGAGAAATGCCGACGTAGTTTTGGTCTCTCAGATAGATAACGCTGAAGTTATGGATGAAATTTTCGCCATTGCCGAGGCCGGAAGTCTGGTTTTCGCCGTAATGGACACGGAATCATCCATCAAAACAATTAAAAGAATTTTGCATTTTTATCCGACCAATAAAGAAGAGGCCATCAGGTATTTCTTAAGTGAAAATTTGGCGGGAATTATTGTTTCTCGATTGGTGCCAAAAATCGGCGGTGGAAGGATTCGGGCTTTGGAAGTTTTAGCCGGTATCCCGGCGGTGCGTTCCATTATCGTCAGCGGCCGTTTTCATCAGTTAGCCGGAGTTATCCAAGCTACCGAAGACCAAACTTCTATTTCCTTGGATCAATCTTTGGCCGACTTGGTCACTTCGGGAAAAGTCGTTTCCGAAGAGGCGGTGAAGTATTGCAACGGAGAGGAAAATTTTAAAAATTTCTTAAGAAGATAAAGGGCTTTGTCCAAAATTTGGAGACGTCAGCCGAACAAATTTTGGAAACAAAACCTTTACCCTGTTAAATCCCGCAAAGCGGGAATTTCGCCAAAGGCGAAATTATTTAACAGGGTGCTCAATGTTGTAGTAAAATTTACTTCGCATTGAGCTCGTAAATTTTAACAACATTGGTATGTTATTTGAATATCGGGCAAAAAATTTAAAAGGGGAAACCATTGAGGGGACCATTGAAGCCATTAATCAGAACGCGGCCATTGAAATGATGGCTCGGCGGCAAATGATCATTATTTCTTTAAAAGAGAGCGGCGCTTTGCCCGTCTGGCGGCGGTCGCTTAATATTTCTTTTTTGGAAAGAGTGACTGGCAAAGATATGGTTTTCCTTTCCCGCCAGTTGTCGGTCATGGTTTTGGCCGGCCTGCCGTTGGTTGGAGCCTTGGAAATTTTAGCCCGGCAGACAAGCAAGCCGGCTTTAAGGAAAATAGTGGAAAGCATTTCGGAAAATGTCCGTGGCGGCTCAAGATTTTCCAGCGCTTTGGCCAGATATCCCAAGGTTTTTAATGATTTCTACATTAATATGGTCCGGGCCGGGGAAACCGCCGGCAAACTCGACGAAGTCTTGAATTATTTGGCCGATGAACAGGAGAAAAGCTACGATTTGATGAGTAAAATAAAAGGAGCGATGATTTATCCCGCTTTTGTGATTTCCGGGGTGGTCGGCGTTATGGTTTTAATGATGGTTTTTGTCGTTCCCCAGTTAACGACCATTTTAATGGAATCAAACGTGTCTTTACCCTTACCAACTCAGATTCTTATAAAAACAAGCAGCCTGCTCAAAGAATACACGCTTTTGGTTATTTTAGCGGTGATTGGTTTTGCTATCGCTTTCCGGACTTTTTTAAAAAGCAAGTCTGGTCGGGCTGTCTGGGATATGGTTCTTTTAAGATTGCCGATTTTTGGGGTCCTTTTCAAACAGGTTTATTTGGTTCGTTTCACCCGCAGTCTTTCCACTTTAATTGTCGGTGGTATTCCTTTAACCGCGGGTTTAAAAATCGTTTCCGACGTGGTTGGCAACCACGTTTTTAAGGAAATAATACTTAATGCCCTTATTGACGTTGAAGAAGGCCGTTCAGTCAGTAGTGCCTTTCTTAATTCCCCGTATGTCCCCAGGATGCTCCCTCATTTAATGGCCATTGGCGAAGAAACAGGAAAACTTGACGAAGTTTTGGAAAAAATTGCCAATTTTTACGCTCGAGAAGTGGAAAATATTTTGAGCAAACTGGTCACCCTGCTTGAACCGATTATTCTTATCTTTTTAGGCGTGGTGGTGGGCGGCATGGTCGCCGCAATTATCTTACCAATGTACAAATTAGCCGAAGCTTTTTAGAAATTTCATTTTTCATCCGTTCGACTTTACTTAGGATGACCCTGAGTCTTGTCAAAGAGTTGAATTTGAAATTTATTTTTATGGGCACATGGCTCAACGGTAGAGCGCTATCCTCACACGATAGAGGTTCGAGGTTCGATCCCTCGTGTGCCCATTTTATCCGGGTGCCCGGCACCCAAGTAAAAAATTTTAAATTATATGCCTGAATTACCGGAAGTGGAAACAATAAAAAACCAATTAAGCCGGAAACTTAAAGGAAAAAGAATAAAAAAAACAATTGTAATTTTGTTTAAAATCATTCAGGCGAAGTCAAAAAAATTTTTTATAGAAAAAACCGAAGGGGCAAGGATAAAAAAAGTTTGGCGCCGGGCCAAAATGATTATTATTGATTTGGATAACGATTATTCTTTAGTGGTTCACTTGAAGTTATCCGGGCAGTTGTTTTTTTATCTTAATGAGGAAGAAGATTATGGAAAATATACGCATTTAATTTTCCATTTTTTTGATAAAAGCGTTTTGATTTTTAAGGATTTAAGGCAGTTTGGTTATTTTAACCTCTGTCAGAATAAGAATTTGGAGAAATTTTTTCAAGATAAAAAATTGGGACCGGAACCTTTGGCTAAAAATTTCACCCCGCACCTTTTTCAAGAGAAAAAAGACAAATGTTCCTCAGCCTCTGTTGGAAAAGGTGCGGGGTTTACACTGAATAAATTTAAAGAATTATTGGCGAAAAAGAAAAAGACAAGAATAAAACCGTTGTTAATGGACCAAAGTTTTATCGCGGGAGTCGGCAATATTTACGCTCAAGAAGTCTGTTGGTGCGCTAAAATTTTACCCGCTCGCGTGGTCGGAACTTTAAAAGACCGGGAAATTAAAGAACTTTATTGTTGCTTGATTAAAATTTTAAAGCAGGCGATTAGACAAAAGGGCACTACGGCGGCTGATGACAAATATCTTGATGTTCAGGGAGAAAAAGGGGGATACGCCTCTGAATTAAAAGTCTATCAAAGGGAGAATCAAAAATGTTTCCGTTGTCGGGGGAAAATAAAAAGAATTGTTTTAGCCGGACGGGGAACGAGTTATTGCCCGGTTTGTCAGAAATGAGAAAGTTAAGGAGCCTCGCTCCTCAACTTTTTTCTCAACTTTTCAATACGATTTTTTAGTGGGTTGACAAAATTGAAAAAACGCTTAAAATTATATCAAACAAGAGCTGAAAAAATCAGCTTTTAAAATCTTTAAAATTAAAAATTAAATAAAATAAAAGGAGGTCAAATTGATTTGGGAACATATTTTTGGAGGGGTTCTCTTAGTAGTCAGGTCGGAATTTGCCATTATGCAATTCCATCATATCGGTTTCCCGGCCATGGCTACATTTTTGATCGTTTCTCTCTGGACGAATTTCAAAGTGGTCTTGATATTTACCTCGACTTCTTTGGCCGATTGGTTAGTGTTAAAACTGGGAAAAACACATCAGCATTTGGGAGAATTGATTCTAAATTGGCCTTGGTTGAAGAAAATCAACCGGGGAATAAAAAACGGGAGAAAGAAGCTATTAGCTTGGTTTTTAGTCCATAATAAACTGGCAATATTCTTGATTCTATTCATTCCGTTTACTCCATTTATGGAGGACATTGCCATCGTGGCTGCCAGGATAGCCAGGATTAAAGGCGCGCTTCCGTTATTATTGATTGCCAATACCGCCCGAATGGCGTTGGTGACTTTCGTGGTTTATCTTCTCTAAACTTTTTTTAAAGGGCGCCCTAAGGGCGCCCTGACTGTTTTAAAAATAAAAATCGGGATGGTGGGATTCGCACCCACGGTCTCCACGTCCCGAACGTGGCGCATTAGACTGCTATGCTACACCCCGTAATAAGATGATAGTAATAACGGTATAAAAATAATAGATTATTTATCGGACTTTGACAAGAGCCTTAACTTGAAAATATTTCTTAAATGTATTAAGATAATTTGGGTGCTTGGCATCCAAATAATTATTTTTTATGAATGTTTTCCAGTTGACACCGCCAATAAAACTTTCAAAAGATTTCAAAATTCTTTGTCTTTATCAGACCATTGTGGCTTTGGCTGATGGCATGGTTGGTTTGTTCTTGCCGATTTTTTTATTTGAGCAATTCCATCAGTCGATCCATTTGGCTATTATTTTTTACGCCGTTGGATATTTACTCTACGCTCTTTTAGTGCCTTTTGGCGCCATGATGATGAATAAAATCGGCTTAGAGAAATCTATATTGTTAGGCCGTTTTTTCGCTCTGCCTTTTTATATTTCTTTATATTTTTTAAAAAACAATCCTTTACTTTTTGCTATTTTAGCCGTTTTATTTTTGTTGTTTTTTCGCCTTTTTTATTGGGTGCCTTATCACGTTGATTTTATCAGTTTTACCGAGGGAAAATATCGCGGCCGGCAGATGTCCTATTTGGCCGTTTTGGGTTACATGGTCGGTGTTGGCGCGCCGCTATTAGCCGGTCTTTTGCTCAGCGAATTTAGTTTTAAATTAGTTTTCTGTTTAGTGTCAATTATTATGGCGGTTTCTTTGATTCCCTTGAAAAAATTAAACGACACAAAGGCTAAATTCGAATTTTCTTATTGCCAAACATTCAAGGAACTGTTTAAAAAACAAAATCGGAAATCCGGCTTGGCTTATTTGGCTGATGGCGGACAAAGTATGGTCGGCGTGGCCATCTGGCCGCTTTTTATTTATCAAATTTTACAAAAGCAGTATTTGGCCATGGGAGCGGTGGCGGCATTGATTACTATCGGAACTATTCTTCTTCAGTTATTAATTGGCAGCTATACTGATAAATATTCAAAAAAGAAACTTTTAAGAATCGGTTCTTCGCTTTACGCTTTGGGTTGGCTGGCAAAATCGCTGATAGAAACCACTTTTCAAGTTTTTATTATTGGAACTTTTCATAGTTTTACGTCCATAATCTTACGCACGCCTTTCGACGCCTTAACCTATGAACGGATTTCTTGCCGCGAGTCTTCTTATATTGATGAAAACACGGTTTTAAGGGAGATAAGCGTTAGCACCGGTTATTTTTTAATGGGGTTAATTATTTTGTTTTTGGTCGGATTGATCGGACTCAAATTTACTTTTTTAGTTGCCGCTTTATGCAGTTTATTGGTTAATAAACTGTAATTTACCCCCACACCAAATGAGTTTTATAACTAAGAAACGTTTTAAATAAGTATAACCTTATTAAATAGGAATTTGGCACAGGGGTTTATGTTACCTAAATTACTTTTACATGTTTGTTGCGCCAATTGCGCCACAATCCCCGTTGAATTGTTAAAAAATGAGTTTGATTTGACTCTGTTTTGGTATAATCCTAATATCCATCCTTGGCGAGAGAGAAGAAAGCGCTTGGCAGAAGTTAAAAAATTAGTTAGAATATATAAAACAAAGCTCATTAAATTAGGGAGGGGAACGAGAGAATGGTTTAAAACCGTGAAGGGTTTGGAAAAAGAACCTGAAGGGGGCAAAAGATGCGAACAGTGTTTTCAAATGCGATTACAAAAAACAGCTGAGATTGCCAAGAAAAAAAGTTTTGATTATTTTGCCACCACCTTAACCGTCGGTCCGCGGAAGAAGGCCGAGACAATTAATTCTTTGGGTGAAGAATTGGCAAAAAAATATGGTTTAAAATTTTATGGCGCTGATTTTAAAAAGAATGACGGATTTAAAAAAAGTTTTGAATTAAGCAAGAAATACAATTTTTACCGGCAGCATTATTGCGGATGTGCTTTTTCCGCCAAAATTTTCAATCCGCCGGTTGGCGGAGTAAAAAATTAAAAGATAATTTGTTTTAATGTTTTTATGAATGTTGGCAAGTGGGAAAATTTAATATTCATGGCGGAGGAAAAATTCGGTCTTGACAAAAAGTACACGGAGAATTTTGAAGTTTCCGAGCTTTCCACCGGAGAAAAAATCATGGGGCAGAGAGAAATAGTGGAATTTAAGAGTCCTTTAGGCCGGATAAAGTTGGAAAAAATTTCTCGGCCAAAAGTGATAGACAAGAAAATTTTGCGCACTAAAAGGATCGGCGGCAGAATGGCAATTGATTTTGTTTATTCGAAAGAAGAAAAAGTCGAAGAGCTTAGGATTTACAAACTCAATGATAATGATGAATGGGCGGAAATAAATCCGGAAATTATGGGTATCAGTTAATATGTCAAAATCATACCTTTATTTACCGATAGCCGTTTGTTTAATCCTCTTTTTTATATTTCAGTCTCCGACGGTCGACAAAATAATCATCGGTTACAGTCTCGTTTTTATTTTAACCACTTTAACGGTTTTGTTTTTAATCAAAGGAAAAATAAAAACCAGATGGATTTTTTTAGTCCAGAACACAGTTTTTATTTTAAGCGGTTTAGGTTTTTTTCTTTTTTTAGGAGATATTTTTTGGCAGTTTGTTTTTGTTTTGGTTTTTGTTCTCGGCCTGGGATTTTTTCTTTTTCATATTTTCAAACTTTTTAACCGACCTCGTATTTGCCGGCCTGATGCTTTGGAAAAAATGAGTATTTGGCAGAGTTTTATCGTGATTTATTGGGCTTTAAGCGGAATTGGCGCTGTTCTCGGCATTAACCCTTTAAGCTGGCGGTTTTTTTCAAGCCTGCCCCTGATTTTCGCCTTATTTTATTGGCTCACTTATTATTCATTTTTTCTCAAAGTGGGGGAATTTAAGCTCATAAAAACGGACTTATTAATTACCAGTTTGGTTTTGACGGAAATTCATCTGGTGATTAATTTTTTACCTCTTGGTTTTTATTTAAACGCTTTGATAATTTCTTTATTATATAGTATAATTATTAGTCTATGGCAAAAGATCCAACAAAAAAAATTAATATCGCCGATAATTTAGAGGAGGGGGAAGGAAAGGGAGAAATAGAAGTAAAAAAAAGTCAGCGAATGAATGCCCTGGAAGAAAGGCAAAACAAAACCGAAAAAGTAATATCCGATTTCTATCAGGACAAGGAATTTTCGTTTCAAGGACCGGACCATTCTCATAAGGGTTTAATTTGGTTGATGATTATTTGGTCAATCGCTTTCGGTTTAATTGCCGGCACGGTCGCCAGTTTTTTTGTTCTCACCCGCGAAACAATAACCATCCCTTTTATTAATAAGGAAATCAAATTGGCTGGAATTTTACCGACCAAGGAAGTCGGTTCAGTTACGGAAAAAAATGTCACTGTTTTGGCCGAAACCCGAATGGAGGATTTAATTAACAATTTTTCAGGCAAGATAGTTAAAATTTTTAAGGCTAAAACAAAGGAACAGGTGAATTTTTTGGAACAGATTTACGCCCCTTGGCAAACTCTCGGTTTGGGAGCCTTTATAAGTTCCGATGGTTGGCTGATTACCGCTTATAATTTTGAGCCGGAAGTGGAATATGTGATTCTTGACGGAGAGAATAAAATCATACCCGTGGATAAAATAATCAATGACCCGGTAACCGGCTTGAGTTTTTGCAAAATCAACAAGGAAAACGTTTCCGCGTTTGAGCTTGAAAAAAAAGAGGAGATAATTTCCGGTCAGCAGGCGGTTATCCTGGACAAATTGCAAAACGTCAATTTAACGGTCATTAGCCGGCCTTTGGCCAGAAATATTTTTAAAACAGAGGACTTGGTATATTCCACCGACAAGTTTTCCGAATTTTTGCGTTTAAATGTCTCGGAGACAGCTTTCCCTCAAAGCCTGATTTTTGGCTTAAACGGTAAGCTTTTGGGGCTTATATCTCTTCAGAGGTCTATTCCCGCTTGGCAAATTCAACCATTGATTAATCAGATAATCGCCACTCAAGAGATTAAGCGGCCGTTTTTAGGTTTTGATTATTTGCGGATTGACCAGGTGCCGGGCTTAACCAGTCCGCTTTTCAAGGATTTGACTAAAGGTTTGATTGTCTATGGTTCACCAATTGAAAATAGTCCGGCTTCAAAATCAGGCATTAAAAACGCGGACATAATTGTTAAGGTAAATGACCAAGTTCTTGACAAGGACGGCGATTTGACCTATTTGGTTCTCCGGAAAATACCGGGTGATGAAATAGGGATAACAGTCTTGAGAGACGGTAAAGAGGTGGTTTTAAAAATTATTTTAGAAGAACAAAAAGATTGACCCCATTGAAGTTTTAATTGAATTCCGTGATATAAAGAGGGTTAATCCGTTAGGCGGCTTTGCCCGATGACTTTTTTAAAAGTAAGTCTTTGCTGAACTTCTAACGGGATGAAAGTTGTCCACAGTTTTTATTTTTATAAATCAGCAAAAAGTGGTATAATAAAATAAGGATTATTAAGAGTATAATTTCTTAAATAATGCGCCATCAATCGGAGGAAAAAATTAATAAACATTTTTATTATTTTGATTTTTGTCAAAAAACTCTTTTAAAAGAGTTTTTTTAATTAATATTTTATTATTTAAAATTAAATTTTATAACTTTTCAACAAACTCAATGTCATCCTGAGCGAAGTCGAGGGATGAAAAAAGCAAAAAAAGTTTTACTGACAATTTTTTTGGCCATTACCATGGTCAATTCCATGACTGGCGTGGCCCAGGCTTATTTATTAAACGCCTCGGATTTATTGGGACAGGTTGATACGGTCGGCGAACCGGTTTATACCCGGCAAACCGGCAATAATCCTTACAGTGCCGTGATAAGCGGAGCGGCTTTAAATGGTTTGGAAGATTTAGAAATTGATACGGTCAATCATCGGCTTTTTGGCGCCGACCGCAACAACAATCGCGTGCTGGTCTATAATTTGGATGAAAATAATCAACTTGACCATTGGGCGGCCGATTATGTTCTTGGTCAGCCTGATTTTACCACTGTAACCACAGGCACGACTCAAAGTAAATTTAATACCGCGCGTTACATCGCTTATGATTCAAATCATCAACGTCTTTTCGTTTCAGAAGAAAACAATCAGCGCGTTATGGTTTTTGATTTATCAGGCGACATTACCAGCGGAATGAATGCTTCTCATGTTTTAGGTCAAGTGAATTTTACCAACAGCAGTACCACTACAAGTGAATATGGTTTTAAATATCCTTATGGAGTTGAATATGATACGGAAAATGATTATTTATATGTAGTTGATGGCAATAATTATCGCGTTTTGGTTTTTGACGCAACAACCATAACTGATGGTGAACCCGCGATTAAGGTTTTAGGTCAATCAGATTTTATTAGCGGTTCAACTGGAAATCCAGCAACTTCATCTAATTTTAATATGCCACATGGTTTAACCTTGGATTCAGCTAATCAAATGTTGTATGTTACTGATACGGATCATAGCAGAATAATGGTTTTTGATGTCGCCAGTATCACCAATGGCGAACCCGCGGTTAATGTTTTAGGCCAATTGAATTTTACTGCCAGCAGCGCCAGCACCAGCGCTGTAGGCATGAATCAGCCCTACAATGTCGCTTTTGATTCCGTTGATCATCGTTTATTTGTAGCCGACAATACTAATCATCGGGTAATGATTTTTGATATTTCTGATGGCGTCAGCGACGGCGAACCGGCAATTAATGTCTTGGGTCAGACAAGTTTTGATGCCAGCAGTTCCGGCGTTACTCAGGCTAAATTCAACAAACCGCGCGGCATGGCTTATAATTCAGCCACTAAAGAATTATATGTCGGCGATTCAAGCAATAACAGAATAATGATTTTTGATTTATCAGCCGGCATTACTGATGGACAAAACGCTTCCGGTCTTTTGGGCCATACTACCCGTGGCGGCGTACCAAATTGGACTTTCAGTACCGCCAATCAGATGGGCGCGGCCAAAGACGACACTGGTTTGTATTATCCCGATGACGTTTTACTGGACCCGGTTGGTCATCGCCTTTTTCAGGCGGATGAAAACAACAGTCGTATTCTGGTTTATAATTTGGACAGCAACAATAATTTAATCGACCATTTCGCCGATTATGTTTTAGGCCAGGCGGATTTCTTTTCTGGCGCGACCGGCAACGGCCAGGCCGGTTTGAATTACAATCATAATTTGACTTTGGATTCGGCCAATCAGCGTCTATACGTGGCCGATACTTATAATAACAGGGTTTTGGTTTATGACGTATCCGCCATTACCAATGGCGAAAACGCCGCCAATGTTTTGGGTCAGCCGGATTTCAACACCACGAGCGCCACTACTACCATAAGCGGAATGAACGGACCGAGAGGTTTGGCTTACGATTCAACCAATGACCGTTTATACGTAGCCGACCGCGATAACCAAAGAATTTTGGTTTTTGCCGTTGATGAGATTAGCAACGGCGAAGCCGCTATCAATATTCTCGGTCAGCCGGACTTCGACACCAGCGGCGTTACCACTACGGCCACTGGTTTTGCCAAGCCGTATGATTTGACTTTGGATTCGGCCAATCAGCGTTTGTTCGTGGCTGATAAAGATAATGACCGGGTTATGGTTTATGATGTTTCTGAAATAACCGACGGCGAGCCGGCGGTTAATGTCCTTGGTCAGGCTGATTTTACCTCCGACATTGATAATATCGGCGGTCCTTTAGAGCAGGATGTCTTATTGGCGCCACGGGGCGTGGTTTATGACTCAGTCAATAATTGGCTGTTTGTGGTGGAATACACCGGCCATCGCGTAACGATTTTTGATACCACGACCATCACCGACGGCGAACCGGCCGTCAACGTCCTGGGCCAGGCGGATTTCGTTACCGGATATATCGACGAGGAAGGAGGATCGAATCCCGGCGCGACGCAGAGCAGCTTTTGGTTTCCGGAAACAGTAGAAATTGACGGAGCTAACCGCAAACTTTATGTCAGTGATATGGATAATAATCGGACCATGATTTTTCAACTCCCCAAGATTACCACCGCTTCCTTAGCTGGCGGCACTGCGGGCTCAGTTTATAATCAATCTATCGCCGGCACTGGCGGAACCGAACCGTATTTTTGTTCATTGGTTTCAGGCACTTTGCCAACCGGTTTAGCTGTAAATTCTAACTGCACTATTACCGGCACACCATCCGCGGCCGGTACAGCCAACAATCTTGTTGTCCGCCTTTCTGACAGTTCAATTACCGACCCGGAGACTGTTGGTTTGTGGCACAATAAAACTTTCAGTTTAACCATTGCCTCCGCTCCGGTCGCTTTGCAAATTACCACCACCACTTTGCCGAATG
>CAZAGY010000003.1:0-4436 GCA_964485025.1 uncultured Gammaproteobacteria bacterium | reverse complement strand
ACTGTCAGGACTACTGACGCGGTTGCGGCTACTGATGACCAGGCTTTAAGTGTTACCATTGCCTCCGCTCCGGTCGCTTTGCAAATTACCACCACCACTTTGCCGAATGGCACGGTGGGTTCGGCTTACAATCAAACCGTGGCTGTCACCGGCGGCACCGGTCCATATACTTGTGCTTTGCAATCCGGTACTTTGCCCACCAGTTTGACATTAAATGCTAATTGTACTTTAACCGGTACGCCAACCGTAGCTGCTACTTCTAATTTCACTGTCAGGACTACTGACGCGGTTGCGGCTACTGATGACCAGGCTTTAAGTGTTATTATAGAAGCGGCGGCAGTAGGTCAGCTGGCGGTTACCAATGTGACGGTCACGCCTAAAGCCATTGAAATAACCTTTAATAAGTCCGTTGTTGCTACAACACTGAATGCAAGTCAGGAAGCGGGAGCATCAACCAATAGCGCGGCTGATTTGCGCAATTATATTCTTAAAATCGGTAATCCTTTAGTCACTCGTAAGTTAAGTCTTTATGCTCCTTATAGTATGATCACTGAATATGATAGTGGAAATAAAGTGATGAGGATTTACGGTATTGAAAGTTTGAATTTAAGCGCGGGCAATGCCTGGCAACTGCAGATCGCGGCCAGTACTATTAAGCACGCGACTCAAAATGAATACGTATCTGTTTATCAGGGAACGGGTACGGTCAGCGCTTCAAGTGACCCGACCCTTAATTATATTTCCAGTAATAAATCCACTTCTTCTTGTTATAATTATCCCTGTTCAACAAGTTCCGGCGAGCAGGTGATAATTTCCGGTTTAAACTTTACGGCCAACACCACGGTTGTTTGGAATAATTCCGTCACGCAGACCGCGGATAATTTTATTGCCCGCACGGCCACGCAGATTACCACCACGGTTCCGACTTTATTTGATAATGCCGGCAAAATAGACGTTTATTTAAGAGAAAGTAATAATAATCGTATTTCCCAACACCGGAGTTTTGTCGTCGGCGGTTCCAGCTACGGCGTGGTCATCGGCAAATTTACTTTATCTGATGCCACCACTCCGGTTGATAAGGTTCTGGTTAAGGTTGAACAGCCGTATTATTATGGTTCCGGTGGAGAAGCAAGGTCACACAGCAACGGCAAATTCGCCGCGGCCATAACTTTAACCGCGACTTATGAAGCCAGAATCACCACTCCGGCCAACAGTTCTGAAGCCGCTCCGGCTAAGGTCGGCAGCATTTCAGCGACCGTGGGTTCAGTGACCAACATCGGCACTAAGGTATTTAAAACCCCGACTGTTTCCGGATATGTCAAAGCGCCTTTGTCTGTCGGCGGTGCCGCTTTGGAAGGAGTGACTGTCAAGGTTTATAAATATGACCGGACATTGGAACAACAGGCGACTACCGGTTCTGATGGCTCATGGAAGGTTTATGTTGACAATACCGGAACTAATCCGGTTAATCTTGGTATTGAAACCGAACCGGGCGATTATTATACTTATCTTTTGGATTATAAGCCGAGCACCCAGGGAACTTATGACCAGACAATCACCACCGGCCAGACAAAAATCAATATTAATGTTTATCTGACTAAAAATAATGTTACCGGAACAATTAAAACTCCGGCCGGAACAGCCAGTGAAGCCAATCCGGTTCCCAACACCGTTGTGCCGAACGCCAATGTCCAGTTGCATACTCAGGATTGGACCTACCAGCAATGGACGCAAACCGATGAGAACGGTAATTTCAAATTCGGCGGCGCTTCCGCGGGAGAAAGTTATATTTTGGAAATGGAAGCTCCCTGGTCTGGTAATTTTTCCGGTTACGCCCGAACCAGGATTGAAAACGTGAAAATTGGTTCCACGGCCTTGGGTTACAGTTCTGTTACCGGTATTACGAATCTTAATCTCGGCGCTCAGGCAACCAGTGGAGCTATGAGGTTTTCAATACCCAATGTCTATGGCCGGGTTTTGGCCGGCGGTTTAGCCGTAACCAATGCCTGGGTCAACCTCTTTAATAACGGCGGTTCGTATAGCGCCAACTCAGACGAAAACGGAAAATTCAAATTCGGCGGCGTTAAAATCGGTAAATATACTTTAGAAATCGACCCGGGTTCAATCAACACTTCTTATTCAAGATATCGGGCAGAAGTTAATATTACTTCAGCCACTCAAAATGATTTAGGAGATATTTCTTTATCCGCCCCGAATGTTACAGGTTATGTTTATGGTCCGACCGGCACCACTGGTCAGCAAAATGCCTGGGTTGACCTTTGTCCGTACAATACTCCCGGCACCTGTTATGGCGCTAACACCAACAGCAACGGTTATTTCGGTATCGGTGGCGTACCTAATGGTTCTTGGCAATTGCAAATTCGTGTTGATTCATGGAACACCATTTATACCGCTCCGGCCAGCAAGATTTTGGTTGTCGCCGCCGGTGTGCCGACTACCTTAGATAGCGTGGCAGTTTCCGGGAATTTAATCATTCGTTTAACCGATCCGTCGGAAGGCGGATTAAAAGGCAAGGTTTGCGCTCCGGGCGATACCGGTTCTTGCGAACATCCCCAGTCAAATGTCGGCGTTAATTTAAGGCCGCAAAATGCGATGACTGGTTTCAGATGGGGACAGACTGACCAAAACGGAAATTTTGCTTTTGGCGATGTGGCAGTCGGTGTTTATGATATTGAAGTAGAACCCTGGAGCAGCGCTGATTATTCGCGTAAACTATTTACCATTACAGTTAATAGCAACGATTCAGTGACTATTGATAGCGCCACTTATACTGGCCGTAACATTCTTCTCTTTTTAAGTAATCCAAGTATTACCGGCCATCTTTATACTCCGATTTTGGCCGCCAATCATAATTCAACAATCAATCCCACGCCTAATGAACCGGTTCAATACGCTTGGATTAATTTACATCAGGAAGGGCCAATGACCGGGGCCGGCGGTTGGTATGGCACCAGCACCGACCAAAACGGCCTTTTCAAATTCGGTGGAATCAAACCGGGTTCGAATTATGTTTTGGAAACCGAAGCCCAATGGGGCAGCGCTTATTCCAGAAAAACATATTCAGGCATTACCTTAACCGATACTAATAGCGATGGTTCAGTGGATGAATGCAGTTATAATGGAGGCAATGACGGAAACGCCAGCGATGGTTCATGCGACTTGGATACTTTATTGGGAACTTCAACCGGTTTGGAAAATCCAATTAAATCCTTAAGGGTTGGCATTCCTAATTTAAGAGGCCAGGTGGTTAATCCTGACAGCACCGGAGTTCAAAATTGCTGGGTAATGGTTCATGACCAAAACTGGATGAATCAGTCAGGCGGAAACACTGACCAGAGCGGTTACTTTAGTTTAGGCGGCTTGGCTGACGGCACTTACCAGATTGAAATTAATATGTCTTGGGGCGGCGAACAGGCCTACACGGCTCCTGACGGTTTGACCGTGGTTATCAGTAATGATATTGCCACGATTAAAGAAAATAATGTCGCTTTGGCCAGTAATAAAATTACTTTATCAACGCCAAAGAAAATAGTTACAGGTTATGTTTATAAAGATACTAATAGTAATAGCGTTTTTGATTCCGGTGTTGATACGCCGGTGGCTAATGCCAAAGTCAACGCTAATCGCGATATGGGCGGCGGGTTTTTTGAAACCAACACCGACGCCAACGGCAAGTATGTTTTGAAAATATCCGGCGGTTCCTGGTGGATTCAGGTTATGCCTGATTGGAGCAATGTTAATCCCGACTGGCTTTATAACGAGCCTCCGACCAAAATTACTTTCCCTTCAACTTCAGCCAAAGAATGCAAAGGCACCAGCGCCAATTGTCTGGCGGCCGATGCTACGATTACTGTCATCGGTACAGGCACGAATTTTAAAGTAGAAACCGCTAACGCGACTTTGACCGGTTACGTTAAACTGTCAGACGGGACAGCCGTGGCTAATGCTTGGGTTGACGCTCGTCGCGGCATGGGTGCGGGCAGTGGCCAGCAAACCGATTCCAACGGCCGGTTTACCCTTAAAGTTCCGGCAGGGACTTATGAGATTATGGTAATGCCCAATACCGCTGACTATGGTTCTCCTGACCCGGTTAAGGCGAAAGTAACTTCTAATCAAACCACTGATGTCGGCACTTTATATCTTAAAAGCAGAAGCGCGCATATTAAGGGTTCAATTACTGACAATGCCGGTAATGTCATCGGCAATGTTATGGTTAATGCCTGGCAGATGAACGGTCCGGGTTGGGCCAATGCTTTCAGCGACAGCAGTACGGGTATTTATGATTTAACAGTCAGTGAAGGAATTTGGGGTGTTATGATTACGCCCATGAGCAGCCAATATGTTTATCAGGGCGCGCCTTCGGAAGTGACGGCTGAGGCCAATAAGACTTCTACTGGTAATGATTTTGTGCTTAA
>CAZAGY010000002.1:0-24272 GCA_964485025.1 uncultured Gammaproteobacteria bacterium | reverse complement strand
TTATTTACTGACATTGGGTGCCAGCGTCACCTTAGGCTTTTTGAGCTTTGGCGGTATGCTTGCTCTGTGGCCTTCTCTTCCCTTAGCATTTGGCGCATTCGCGCTGTCAGTCGCTTACGAAGGCGAAATATACATACAAACTATTCGTGGCGCCCTGAACAAATTATTTGATCCTAATTTTATCACATACCGACGGGGTAAAGATTATTTGCTTAAAAATCTCAGCAACCATCTTACGGATAATCCCCCCCAATTTTTTAAAACGTATAAAATATCATCTTTTAAATTATTATCCGGATTAAAAGTAAAAACCCTAAAATGGTTGTTAACCGGATCACCCGGGTCGTTTACTTTAAAAACACCGCCGCTAACCACTTTTTCATAAGGCGGTTCTAATTCGCTTAGCCACATTTCAAAAGAAAAACTATCGCCACCCGTAATTTCCATTCTTACCAAATTATTATACATCTGAGTCCCGAAAACTACGCTGATGTCGGTATTCGGGCAAGCAGTGTTGTTGTTCGGATAATAAGAACTTATCCCCGGCGAGCTATCATTGGTCTGGAATTCCCATTCTACGGCTTCGGCCATGGCGTTTAAACAAAGGTCTTCTACGCCTCCGACATGAATTCTATACCAAGTGAAAGATTCCAATAAATTACTATCTCCTAATCTTAAATTGAAACCATTACTGTCTCCTTGAACTTCAAAAAACTCTTTTGGTAAAGTCTGAATTATATTACCGTTTTGACCATCCAAAGCTGCCAGCCAAACATTTTGTTCTAAAGGATAATTATTTTCGTCAGACACGGTGGTAATATCAATTGGTTCTGAAAAATTAACCTCAATTAAGGGACTTTTTGAAACGTTCTGGTCAGGATAAACCGGATCTTGTAAATCAAATATAGGATAAGCGGAAACGATTTCCGGCGGCACAGTGTCATTTTCTTCCCCGGTGGTAAAATTCCAAATGAAATAACTGCCCGTTTCCGAACAGCCGCCGGCAGCCAGACACTGTTGCAATGGCTTTGACTGAACATCTAAAATCGCTTTTGGAAAATAAGCTTCGTAGACCGTATTAACATTGAAAAGTTCGGAATGTTTAAAAATAACAACATTATCTCTGGCCTGCCAGCTACCACTGACATCTTCAATTCTAAGTTCTCCGGCATCAACTAAATCCTGGATTGTGGCTGCTTTAACCGAGTGGTTGAAAATCGGCTGGACAGCTGAACAAAGATAAACATCCTGATTATAATTTTGTTCCAGTCCTCCGTGAGTTGTTTCAATTTTTTTAATTCTAAAAGTATCCGGAGGCAAGGAACAGCTTGAATCAGATATATTACAGACTCTGCCAGCACTACAGCGCAGACCAGGACCGCAACAAATCCCAGGTGTGCACCCTCCTTCTCCCGGACCGGGTTCGGTTATTCCGGCCAAATGGCCCATAACAAAACTGGTAATGGCATATGCAAAAACAATGATTAAAAGGCCGATTAATCCGCTGGTGATTATTTTTTTCGCTTTTTCCACTTTTTCCGCCGCGCCGGCCGAAGTCATCCAAATAAAACCGCCGGCAATCATAATGACCACGGCGGCAATACCCAAAAGGCTTAAAACAATTCTGACAATTTGGCCAATCACTTGAGGGAGAGAGGCTTCCCCATAGCCCGCGACTTGACCAAAATTTGACAATTGTTCATTGCCAAACTGCTGAGCCTGGGCAGAAGTCAAAATAAACAGTAAACAGCAAACTGTAAACGCTAAAAAAGTGATTTTAAAAATATTTTTCATAAGATTTGTTTACAGCTAAGAAAGTTCTTTTTCCAATATTTCTTTAACTCTGCTTCCTTCAACCTGCCCTTTTAACCGGGACATAGTCAAGCCCATCACTTTGCCAAAATCTTGCCGGCTGACAGTCCCTGTTTCTTTAATTACTTCCAAAATCACCTCCCTTATCTTGTCGTTAGGAACTTCCTTTGGTAAATATTTATTTAAAATGCTTATTTCGTTTTTTTCCTTGGCAGCCAATTCTGGCCTTTTACCTTGCTCGTATAAATCCACGGCTTCCCGTCTTTTTTTAACTTCCTTTCTGATTATTTCCAAAAAATCCTGTTCGTTCAGTTCCTTCTTTTTAGCCTTTAATTCTATTTCCTTATTGTGAAAAACCGCTTTTAAGCCCCTAAGGACTTCCAAATCTTCAGTTTTTCTCTGCTGCAAAGCTTCCTTAAAATCTTTTTCTATAAGTTCTAATAAACTCATATATTATTGTATTTTTACGTATTTATTTAATTTTACCAATTTTTTTGAAAAAGTTCATCTTTTCGGTCCGCCCTTTTTTCATCAAAGCGCTCAATTTTTGCAACTTTTTGCTCTTGGGCTTAACAAAAAATCTTTTTTCTTTGTATTTGTTAACCACGCCGCTGCGCTTCACCTGCTCGCTGAATCTCCTTAAAAAAACGTTCAAGGGTTCATTTTGTTTTCTTTTGATTTCTATTGCCATATTAATTCAATAATTTATTAATCAAGTTATCTAATTCCTTGTCTTGATATAATTCTATAACGACCTTGATTTTTTTGTTTTTCTTTATAATTTTTACTTTCGTCCCTAAGGCATCACTTAAGGCTTTCTCTTTATTTAAAATATTCGGGTCTAATTCGATTCTTTTCCTTATTCTTTTTCCAGTCATTATTTTTTCCGTTTCCCTGACCGTCAAACCCAGACCTAAAATTCTTTTCAATAAAGATTTCTGCTTTTCTTCGCTATCGGCAGAAAGTAGGGCCTTAGCATGCCCTTCTGTTATTCTTTCTTCATTAATAGCATCTTGAATTTCTTCCCTTAGGGTTAAAAGTCTTAAAGTGTTGGCAACGCTTGCCCGCGATTTGCCTATTTTTTTGCTGATTTGCTCCTGGGTAAGATTGAATTCGTCCATCAAACGCTGATAACCCCTGGCCTTTTCCATGGGATTAAGATCTTTTCTTTGAATATTTTCCAAAAGGGAAATCGCCAGTTTGTCATTATCTTTAATTAAACGGGTAATGGCCGGAACGGTTATTAATTCCAAAATTTTAGCGGCCCGCCAACGTCTTTCGCCGGCGATAATTTGGTACCGGTCATCGTCTTTCGTTAAAATCAAGGGTTGAATAATTCCGTATTCGCGAATAGAATTAATTAATTCTTCCATTTCCAGACGGGAAAAATTCTTTCTGGGCTGCTCCGGATTTGGGTCTATTTGACTGACAGGAATTTGTAAAACCTGTTCTCCTGTTTCCACCAGAATTTCTTCGTTCACCCTTTTGATTGTCATGGCCGGGATTAAAGAACCCAGACCGCGTCCTAAAGCCATATTTAATTTAGATTATTAATCAAAAACTCCTTAGCCAGCCGTTTATAAGCCTTGGCTCCTTTTGATTGCGGGGCGTATTCAAAAATTGTTTTGCCATAACTCGGGGCTTCGGCTAAACGAATGTTCCGCGGAATAATACTGCGAAAGACGTAATAAGGAAAATGTCTATATAATTCTTCCCAAACTTCTTCTGAAAGACGACCCCGGTTGTCATACATGGTAATTACCGCGCCTAAAACATCCAAGTTCGGTTTTAAATTTTCCTTTACCAATTTTACCGTTTCCAAAAGCTGTCCCAGGCCCTCTAAGGCGTAATATTCCGCTTGGACGGGGATTAAAATCTGGTCTGCGGCCACTAAACTATTGACTGTTAACAGACTTAAAGACGGCGGTGTGTCAATAAAAACGTAATCAAAACTTTCATCTGTCTTTTCCGCTAAAATATCATTAATGGTTTTTGTCAATATAAACTCTCTCTGTGGTAAATCAACCATTTCAATATCGGCTCCGGCTAAATTTTCATTGGCGGGAATCAACCAAAGATTATTTCTAACCAAAGTAAGGCTTGAATTTAAAGGAATCTGCCGGCTCATGGCTTCGTAAATCCCCTGAGAACGGTTTTCCACTCCCAAACCGGAAGTCGCATTGGCTTGAGGGTCCAGATCAATTAAAAGTATTTTTTTGCCGATAGTCGAAAGATAAGCGGCTAAATTAATGGCTACATTGGTTTTGCCCGTGCCTCCTTTGCGGTTACAAATAACAATGACTTTTGGGGGCATATTTTAAGTAAAATTAATTCTAAAATTTCCTGCTCTGCGAAACCTTTAAATTACTACAGACCTCGCAAATGAAAAAATTAACATTTTTTCATTTGTCTCAGCCTTCATAATTATAACACGAATATATATTTTGAACAGCCTATTTAACCCTGTTTTTACCCTTAAAGCAGGTAAAAATTAAAACCACAAACCCTCCGATAAAATCAGCTAAAAAATCACCCAACGTATCCGGCCAACCCAGTTGCAAAGGATTTACTATCGGCCGGCCGAAGACATGGTCAACCAGGTATTCAAAAATTTCCCAACCGAGGCCAATAAAAAATAAAACAACTAAGGAAATTAATTGCTTATTCGCAATCTTAATGTCTTTTATTTCCAAAAACCACAAAACAACCAAAACCACGCAGCCACCGGCTAAAAAATGAATTACTTTATCATAACCCTTTAAATCATAATAATATTTATACCAACCGAGAAAGTGTAAAATCAAAAAAACAGGAGTGGTAATAATTAAAAAATTTCTTATTCTCTTTCGCATGTCTTTATTTTAAGCGAAAACAAAAATAAGTCAATTTTAAGAGCTGCCTACGGAGGCAGCTCATTAATTGTATTGTCTTTTTAAAAGATTTTCGGGATAAACATTTTGGTCTTTATCTTGTAATCCCTATATTTTCTCCCGAAAAAATTTGTCAGCATTCTCTCCTCTTCAAAAGAAAGAAGACAAATCAATATTAAACCAAATAAAAAAGCCGGAATTATCAAGATACTCTGCATGGCCATTTCAAATCCGATTCCTGTTAACCACGTCCCTAAATAAATAGGATGCCTGATAAAGGCGTAAATTCCTTTTTTAATTATTTCTTTTGGCAGAGAGAAGTTTCTTGCCGTGTTCCAATTCTCCCAAAGCGTGAATCTGCCAATCACGCTAAGTAAAACGCCAATTAGGGATAGATTAATCCCTATGGCAAAACATAAAAAATTTTCCATTATCTTCCATTTAAGCGGGTTAATCATTATTTGGGAAAAAATAACCATCACGGTTACCAGTTCCGCGCAGAGCAAAATCAGAGAAAACATTTTTCTGGAATCTGTTTTCGCAACTGTTCGCGACGCGTAACTTACAATTATCCGGCTCAAGAAATAAATAATTAAAAGAACAACAATTAATTTCATTATATACCTCCATATTTTATTTTCTTATTTAAATTAAAGCATTTTTTTATAGTTCTGTCAAGAAAAAAAACAGAAACGGCCTGAACCGTTTCTGCTGATTTTCAGTTTTTTCTTTAAACCCATCACTTAATACCCCTCGCTCTTGACCTGGTAGAAACTCCTTGGATGATTACAAGAAGGACATTCTTCAGGTGCGGTCAAACCGTAATGAACATAGCCGCATTCCCGGCAAACCCACCAGACTTCCTGTTTTTTTTCAAACACTGTTCCCGCTTCCACCTCTTTTAATAATTTCTCGAATCTTTCTTCGTGGTGCTTTTCCGCCACGGCAATGGCCCGCAGCCTTTTAGCAATGTCTGAAAATCCTTCTTTTTCGGCAATCTTGGCGAATTCCGGATACATTTGAGTATATTCGTGGTTTTCTCCGGCAATGGCCGCTTTCAAATTTTCCACCGTGGTTCCGTAAACCGCGGGAACATC
Source organism: uncultured Gammaproteobacteria bacterium (assembly GCA_964485025.1). Taxonomy (GTDB): domain Bacteria; phylum Patescibacteriota; class Patescibacteriia; order UBA2591; family UBA6264; genus JAQTOB01. The sequence continues at coordinate 18,493 of CAZAGY010000002.1, read as the reverse complement.
CGCCTCAATCTTTATTTCCCCCAAATTATCTTTATCTTTTTTTAATTCCTGAATATGCGCGAACAAATTCTTGGCATGCTGTCTTTCGTTTTCCGCCGTCAATGAAAATATTTCGGCGATTTGCTCAAAACCTTCTTTTATGGCTATTTTGGAATAAAAACCGTAGCGGTTCCTCGCCTGGCTTTCACCGACAAAAGCCTTGGCTAAATTTTGAATTGTTTTGTTCATAAATTTTTAGTTAATACCCCAAATAGAAATCAAATAAATAGTGGGCTTCTAACGGGGTTCATATAATTAAATTAATATTTAAACGTTTATGGCATAAGTATAGCAATATTTTTACGGGGAAACAACAGGGTTAGATGTTATTTGAAAAATAAAATTGATTGATTTCTTACAAAAGAACTGAAATTATCACTTCATCCGGATAAAATTTCTATTGTGATGGTTTTCTTGCCTGTCATAACCGCCTCCTTTTTGTTTAATTATTTAATTAAGTAATCTCCTAAAACGAAAACTCCTGAACATTTGCATTGCCCGGGAGTGTATATAAAATATCTAACTAATAATTATCAATTATTTTCTAAAGATTCATAATATTCTCCTTCAACAATTACCATTGCCTGAGCTAAATCTTGGGCAATGGATAAATAAACATCACCCCAATTAACTTTTGGTATAACGTTTTGGTCGCGTCTGACCGTCAGACGGTTATGAAATTGTTGATTTATTTTTTTCATCTTAATTATTAATCTGCCTTTACGTATAATTAGACGATTGAAAATGCTCTTTGTTACTTCCAAAATATTTTCAAAAGACAAAAAAACGGCAAAATGCCGGTTGATTATAAAAAACAATGTTGTTTTACGTTGAATCCAAAATCAAAAAATAAAACCCAGGGCCGCGCCGGCAAAACAAATCAGGCTGAAAATCAAAGCAAATCTTGAAAAATCGATTCTTTTAGCCAAATTGATCAAAAAATGCAAGGTTAAAATCCCGGTTAAAAAACTGGCTGTCAAAGCCGGCCAAAAATTTAAAGCCAAACCGGGATCTTGTAAAAATAAATAAAAACTTGAAGCGAGAACGATGGGCACGGACATCAAATAAGAAATCTTTAGAATCTGTTCCGGTTTTGTTCTACTTAAAGACAAGCCAAAAATCGTTACTCCTGAACGCGACAAGCCGGGAATAACCGCTAATCCCTGTAAAAATCCCGTTATTAAAGCTGATTGTTTCAAACCTTTATCCCAATTGATGTTTTTCTTATGAAAATAAGCGGTGGCCAATAAACCAAAACCCGTAACCATTAAAATGCCATTTCCTAAAACCATATTTTTAACCGTTTTGTAAATCGGAAAACCAACAACTAATGAAACCGCCGTAGAAATAATTAAAAACAAAAGTGTTTTATTGTCCTTAAAACTTGCTATTTTCCACCAATCTTTCCTAAAATAAATAACCGCGGCCAAAAGAGTACCTAAATGTAAAAATAAAGCCAAATCGACCGGATTAAAATCTTTAATTAGAAAATGGCCGGCTAAGGCGGTTATTCCTTCGCTGGAAATGGGAATCCATTCAAAAACTCCCTGGATAGCCCCGAGAAAAATGTATTGCCACAACATATTTAAAAGATACCAAATTTTTCCTCTTTGTCAAATAATTGTATTTTTATCCACAGCCGATTGACTTATTTTTAATATCTGCTATAGTAAAATTTACTTTGTAAGTCGTTATCTTATTAAGTCCAACAATTTAAAAATTGTGACTTTAAAAAGTAAAGCGACTTAGAAATTAAAAGGTCGCTTTTATTTAAAGCAAAAAATATAAATATGGAAAATCGAAGAAGTAATTACCGTGGAAATGACCGAGGAAGAGACTCTCAGCCCAGAACAATGATTCAGGGAAACTGGAAGTGCTCGGAATGCGGAAAAGAAATAACCGAACTTCCTTTTGAACCAGCTGCTGATCGGCCAATTTATTGCCGCGACTGCTGGTTTCAGAAAAGAAATCAAAGGTTCAACCAGTAATTCAATTTTAATAAAAATTCGCGAGTTAATTTTCGCGAATTTTTATTTTCACTAAATATCCTGTTTACCGATTTAACAAACTAAAAAATAAAATTAAACAGGTAGCCGACAAAAATTATTCCCAAAGTAACAATACCAAAAAACATCAAAAGTAACGGCAGTTTCATGACTTTTTTCAAAATTAAGGCTTCCGGCAAAGATAAGCCAACTACCGCCATCATAAAAGCCAGGGCTGTTCCCAAGGGAACGCCCTTGGCCACCAGAGCCTGAATAATAGGAATTACTCCGCTGGCATTGGAATATAAAGGAACGGCCAAAATAACGGCCAAGGGTACTCCAAAAATTCCGGTTTTTTGCAGATAGACCTCGAAAAATCCGGCTGGAACATAACCGTGAATAAAGGCGCCGACACCGATACCCAAGACAACGTATAGACCAACTTTTTTAATAATACCAAATGCTTCTCTAGAAATGACCTTTAGAACCTGAAAAAACGATTTTTTTAAATTGTCGACATTTTTCTGCTTTTCGGATTTCATTTTCAAAATAAAGTCGTCTATATATTTCTCTATTTTCATTTTTCCCAAAATGAAACCGCCGACCATACCAACAAAAATTCCAGCCAGGATATAAAAAACCGTAACCTTTAATCCAAATATCCCTATAAACAGACTGATGGCCACTTCGTTAACCAAGGGAGAAGTTATTAAAAAAGAAAAAGTTACTCCCAGGGGGATTCCCGCTTCAATAAAACCAATAAACAAAGGGATTGAGGAACAGGAACAAAACGGAGTTATAGCACCAAAGACCGTAGCTAAAAAATAATCCAATCCGTAAAACCGGCGTGAAGTTAAAAATTTCCTTAATTTTTCAATGGGCAGATAGTGGCGGAACAAACTCATTAAATGGGTAATAATTAAAAGAAGCAAAAATATCTTGATTGTGTCATAAATAAAAAATCTGACCGCCTCGGCCAAGAAACTTTCCGGGGCAACGGAAAAAACATTATAAGTCAACCAATCAGCTGATGATTGTAATAAATAAAATATATTCATAAATTTTATTTTGATAATTAATACGGCCGTAAAAGCCGCTGTTTAATAATTAACGCAGTAGTAGTAATAAATAAAACTTGTTACTTTATTGTTTTAAGCCAATTATTTGTCTTTTTAAATAATTCCTCTTCTGCGCCCTCCTCGTCAAAACAATGACTGGCTCTTTTTATCACCTCAAATGATTTTTGATTATCCGCAGAAGAATAATATTTTTTCCCTTGTTTAACCAAATGTCCTTGACCGGCGGCGATGACTTTAAAAGGAATATTACTCCTTGCGATCATTCTTTTTATTTGATTGCCGTCAATCATCTTGGCTTCATTAATCATTTTTTGACCGATAATAATCCGAAAACCCCAATTCAATGCCCGAACATTCTGACTTTTAACGGGTTTAACTTTTGCTGGCGACATTAGTTCTTTGGGATTATGGGTCGGGTCCCAAAAAACAATTCCTTGAAAATCTTTTTTTGACAACAAAACCGTGGGCCCTCCGTAGCTGTGGCCGATGATAAAAATTTTTTTCACTCCATTTTTCCAAAAATAATCAATAATAAAATCAAGATCGCGGGCGTGAATTGCCAAATTGCATTCTTCTAATTTTCGCGCGTCTTTTTCAGAACCGTAAAGATTAAAACGAAATGAGGAAAATCCTTTTTTTCCAAAATATCGGGCGCCGTTAAAAAATATATGTTCATTCATTTGTCCGGTCAGTCCATGAACAAAAATAATCAACGGATTTTTTAAAGAACCTCTTAATGTGCCGTAGATGTATTTTTGGCCAATTTTAATCTTTATATCCTTTTCCATAACGATATTTCCTCTTGACGGGTTAAAATAAATTTGTATAATATAATATAATATAAATATTATATAATTATTTTTATATTTCGTAAAGGTCTTTCAAAATATGGAAAACAATCAAAAAAAACTTTATCAAAAAAGGGAAAATTACAGGCACCGGGCATTTTTAATGATGTTGGAAATCGGCGTTATTGTCGCCCTCCCTGCTTTTATCGCTCTTTTCGCAGGAAAATATCTTGATCAAGGTCACAAAAGCGGAAGATTCTATACATTTTCGCTTTTATTTTTAGCCTTTGTCCTCTCGTGGACTGTCATTATTATTAAATACGTTCGTTTTAATAAGAAGGTAAAAAAAATTGATAAAGAAATTAAAGAACTAAAAGAAAACAAAAATGGACCTGATTCAAGTTGTTGCTGAAAAACCGAATATCTCGCCGGAAATTATTTCTAACATTGGTAACTTTCCTGTTAGTAATTCTTTAATTATGACTTGGTTGATTATTCTCATTCTTGCCGCTATCTGTTATTTCACTTCTAAAAAATTAAAACTCAAACCCGGTGCGGGACAAAATGTTATTGAAATCCTTTATAATGGCATCAACGGACTAGTAGACCAATTAACCGGCGACAAAAGATATTCCAAAAAACTTTTTTACCTCATTGCTCCATTGTTCATTTTTATCGGCCTCTCAAATATTTTGGGGATCATTGTCCCCTTTTTAAGTAGTATCACCTATAGAGGAATGTCTGTTTTCAGAACGCCGACCACGGACTTTAATGTCACCTTCTCTCTGGCCCTGGCTATGATCTTGCTGATTCAGTGGGCCAGCATCAGAAAGTGGGGTCTATTTTCACATTTTTTCAAATATTTTCAATTCCACGAAATAATAAACGGCTTTAAAAAAAGTGTCAGTGCCGGTTTTGTGGGAATAATTAATTTTTTAATCGGGCTTCTGGACATAATTTCCGAATTTGCCCGGGTTATTTCCCTTTCTGTCCGTTTGTTTGGAAATATTTTCGCCGGTGAAACATTGGCCATCATTATTCTCGGTTTTCTGGCCTACGTCCTGCCTTCCATTTGGATGTTAATGAATTTATTCACCGGCATCATCCAGGCTATGGTTTTTGGCTCGCTGACCACCGCCTATTATATGCTGGCCGTTAAAGAGACTGAATAAAAATTAATAAATAAATTAAATATAAATTTATGGAAACTCAATTCATTGTTGAAGCGGCTCGTTTAATTGCCAAGGGACTTTGTACCTTAACCATGGGTTTTTCCGCCATCGGCGAAGGATACTTAATCGGAAAAGCCCTTGAAGCTATGGGCAGAAACCCTGAAATAGAGGGAAGTTTATTCAGTAAAATGATTATTGGCACGGCCATGGCGGAATCAACGGCGATTTATGCTTTAGTCGCCTTCTTTATTATCTAAAGATGCTTGACCAAATATTAAAAAATTTCGGTTTTGACTGGCGGTTAGCTTTGGCTAATTTAATCAATTTTTTAATTATTGTTTGGCTTCTGAAAAGATACGCTTTCAAACCAATTAAAAAAATTTTAACTGAAAGGGAAAATAAAATTAAGAAAGGCCTTGAAGATGCTGAAAAATCAGCAACGGAACTGCAATTATCCAAACAAACCAGTGAAAAAATATTACTGAACGCCAGAAATGAAGCCAATGAAATTATTGCCCGGGTTAATAAGGAATCGGAACAAATAATCGCCGAAGGCTCTAAAACGGCTGACAAAAAAACAAAGGAAATCGTTAATCGGTCCAAACAAATTATTGAACAGGAAAAGCAAAAAATGTTGACGGAAATAAAAAATGAAGTTGTCGACTTGGTTATTAATGTCTCTGAAAAAATCATCAAACAGAAAACTGAACAAAAAGAAAAAGAACTGATCGAAAATTTATTGAAATAAAAATATGAAGTATTCAAGTCAAAACTTGGCAAAAAAATTATTAAAATCAGCTGAAGCTGAACCAAAAAAAATTAATGAATTGGTTGGACAATTTATTATTTTTTGTCGGGAAAAAAATCTCGGCTATCTATTGCCGAATGTTTTAAAATATTTGGAAGAAGAAATAACTGAAAAAAGAGAAAAAGAAACTTTGGTCATTAAATCAAAAAATGATCTGTCCCTGAATATAATTGAAAAAATAAAAATTTTTGTTCGATTTGATGAGAAAGAAGGCAAAATTAAACTTATTAAAGATAATAATATCTTAGGCGGATTTATCGCCCGATACCGGGATAAAATTTTTGACGCCAGCGTCAATAATAATTTACGCCTGTTAAAAAATAAATTAATTAATGAATAATTAAATGAATTTAGAAAAAATCGTTGATAAATTGAAAAAACAAATTAATGAATTCGAGCCGTTAATGGAAATTAGTGAAACCGGCAAAATTTTGGAAGTCGGCGACGGTATTTGCCGTTTAAGCGGCCTAAATAAATGCCAATCTTCTGAAATGTTTTCATTTCCCGGGGAAACAATCGGTCTGGCCTTAAACCTGGAAGAAGACACCATCGGTGCCGTTATTCTGGGAAAATATCAGCACCTCAAGGCGGGAGACATAGTAAAAAGAACCGGTCAAATTTTATCAATCCCGGTAAGCGAGGACTATATCGGTCGGATTGTCGACCCCTTAGGTCAACCCCTCGACAATCAGGAAACAATTAAATCAGAAGTCAGGTATCCGATTGAAAAAATTGCTCCTAATGTTATGGAGAGAGAACCGGTAAGCCAGCCCGTTCACACCGGTATTAAAGCCATTGACTCTTCAATCCCCATTGGCCGTGGTCAGAGAGAATTGATCATCGGCGACCGACAAACCGGAAAAACCGCTATTGCCATTGACGCTATTATCAATCAAAAAAATGAAAACATGATTTGTATTTATGTCGCTATTGGCCAAAAACAATCAAAAGTCGCCAACATCGTGGCAAAACTAAAAGAAACCGGTGCCATGGAATACACAATTATCGTTTTTGCCGGGGCTTCCGAATCAGCCGCTTTATTATATTTGGCTCCGTATTCCGGCGCGACTTTAGCGGAATATTTTATGGACCAGGGAAAAGATGTTCTAATCGTCTATGACGACCTTTCAAAACACGCTTGGGCTTACCGGGAAATTTCTTTGCTTCTTCGCCGACCGCCAGGACGAGAAGCTTATCCTGGAGACATTTTTTACCTGCACTCACGTCTTTTAGAAAGGGCTTGTCGTCGCAATCAAGAAGCAGGCGGCGGATCAATTACTGCCCTGCCAATTATTGAAACCCAAGCCGGGGATGTCAGCGCTTATATTCCCACCAATGTTATTTCTATTACTGACGGACAAATATTCCTGGATTCAAATCTTTTTTATAAGGGCATCAGGCCGGCGATTGATATGGGTATTTCCGTTTCCCGGGTCGGCAACAGCGCCCAGATTAAATCAATGAAAAAAGTAGCGGGTAAATTAAAACTTGACTTGGCCCAATTCCGGGAACTGGAAGCCTTTACCCAATTTGCCAGCGATTTGGATCCGGAAACAAAAAAACAGATTGAACGAGGTCAAAAAATAACCGAATTGCTGAAACAACCCCTTTACTCCCCTTTACCTATCAGCTATCAAGTGGCCTCGATTTACGCGATCAATAATGGTTATTTTGACGAAATCAAAACAAATGAAATTAAAATAAAAGAAAAAAATTTCTACCAATTTTTAAAAATGTGTAAAAAAGAACTTTTAAAAACATTGGAAAAAGATTGGGATGAAAAAATTGAACAGAAATTAAAAGATGCTTTAGAAGAATTCAAAGAAACCCATTTAAAATAATGTTGAATTTATGTCCGGGATATCAAAAACCATTAAAAACAGAATAAAATCCGTCGGTAATACCCGAAAAATTACCAAAGCCATGGAATTAGTGGCCGCGGCTAAAATGCGTAAAGCCACCATGAGTTCTTTAAGCAGTCGTCTTTACGCCCGACACGCTTGGGAACTCCTGAAAAATCTGGCTAAAGAACAACACCTGAAACATCCCTTATTGTCCAATATTAAAAGCAATAAAGAACTATTGGTGGTCGCCTCTTCCAATCGCGGTTTATGTGGCGGATATAACGTTAATATCATCAAAACCGTTATCCAATACATGAAAAATAACCAAAACAAGGAAATTGACCTGGTGATAGTGGGCCGGAAGGGAGAAATCATCAGTAAAAAAATGAAGAGTAGGATTATCGCCAGCTTTATTGACTTCAGTGACGATTTAAAAATCGATGAAATTTCCGGATTAACCAAATTAATAATTGAAGAATTTATCAAACAAAGATATCATAAAATATCAATCGCCTACACTGATTTCATTTCCAGTATAAGGTATGAACCAAAAATCAAGCCTCTGTTGCCGATCAATAAAGAAAGTTTTATTGACGTTATTAATGAAGGGATTATTAAAGAGGAAGTAAAAATAAAAAAGGCGAAACCATTAATAATCTTTGAGCCTGATGAAGAAACGGTTTTAAATCTGGTTCTTCCCCGCTTAACCGAGGTTCAAGTATACCAGGCTTTACTTGAGGCCAATGCCAGCGAACACAGCGCCAGAATGCTGGCCATGAAAAACGCCAGTGATAACGCAAAAAACATGATTGAAGAATTAAAGCTCTATTACAATCAAGCCCGGCAATCTGGCATTACTCAAGAAATCGCCGAAATTTCAAGCGGAGCCCAAGCTTTAATGAATAATTAATTAAAATAATACGTATTCATAAAATGAACATTAAAAATAAAGGAAAAATAACCCAGATAATCGGCGGAGTGGTTAATATCCATTTTGAAGAAAAATTACCGGCAATATATTCCGCTTTAGAAACCGAATTAAAAGGAAAAAAATTGGTTCTGGAAGTGGAACAGCATATCGGGTTAAACCAAGTTAAGGCTCTGGCCATGGGTTCGTCAGACGGCTTGGAGCGAGGCCAGGAAATTATTGATACTGGAGCTCCTATTTCCGTACCCGTTGGCGAAAAAACTTTGGGAAGAATGTTCAACTCCTTAGGGGAACCCATTGATAATCAGCCACCGCCTGAAAAAACGGAAAAAATGCCGATCCATTGTTCAGCGCCTAAATTTACCAGCCAATCAACTAAAATAGAAATTTTGGAAACCGGCATTAAAGTAATTGATTTAATCTGTCCTTTTTTAAGGGGCGGTAAAATCGGATTGTTTGGCGGAGCCGGAGTCGGCAAAACTGTCATCATCCAGGAACTTATAAGAAATATCGCCCAAGAGCATGGCGGATATTCTATTTTTGCCGGTGTGGGAGAAAGGAGTCGCGAAGGCAACGACCTCTACCGAGAAATGAAAAGCAGCGGTGTTTTAAATAAAACTGCTTTGGTTTTTGGACAAATGAATGAGCCGCCGGGAGTCAGAGCCAGGGTGGCTTTATCTGCTTTGACTATGGCAGAATATTTCCGGGACAAACAAGGAAAAGATTTGCTTTTATTCATTGATAATATTTTTAGATTCACTCAAGCGGGTTCTGAAGTTTCAGCTCTTCTCGGCCGTATGCCTTCAGCTGTCGGCTACCAACCTAACTTGGCCACGGAAATGGGGATGCTTCAAGAAAGAATTACTTCTACTCAAAAAGGTTCCATTACTTCTGTCCAAGCCATTTATGTTCCGGCTGATGATTTAACTGACCCTGCTCCAGCCACGACTTTCGCTCATCTTGATTCAACCATCGTCCTTTCCCGTTCGCTTTCATCTCTGGGTATTTATCCCGCCGTTGATCCTTTAGATTCCAATTCAACCATTCTTGACCCGAATATTGTCGGCGAAGACCATTATCAAACCTCCCGCGAGGTCCAAAGAATCCTACAAAGGTACAAAGACCTGCAGGATATTATCGCCATTTTGGGTATGGATGAACTTTCGGAAGAAGATAAATTGGTGGTTTCCCGGGCCAGAAAAATTCAAAAATTCTTATCCCAACCGTTTTTTGTCGCTGAACAATTCACCGGAGTAACGGGAAAATATGTAAAATTAGAAGATACCATTAAGGGTTTTAAGGAAATCATTGAGGGTAAGCACGACCATAAAAATGAACAAGATTTTTATATGAAAGGAACTATTGAGGAATGTCAAAAACAAAAATAAAATTTAAAATAGTCACTCCGGAAAGAGTCACTTATGAAAACGAAATTGACCAAGTGACCGTTCCTACTGAAGACGGGGAAATTACCATTTTGAGCCGCCACGCGCCATTGGTTTCTATCTTAAAGCCCGGAGAAATGAGGATAAAAAATGGCGAAGAAACTGTTCTCCTGGCGGTTTCGACCGGTTTTGTTGAGGTTCAACCAAACAGCGAAGTGTATATTTTGGCGGACACGGCTGAACGGGCCGAAGAGATTGATCTAAAAAAGACCGAAGAAGCCAAGGCCCGAGCGGAAAAATTACTTAAGGAACAGGATACGGCTGATATTGATTTTGCCCGGCTTCAGGCAGTGCTTAACCGAGAAATGGCCAGATTAAAAGTGGCACAAAAATATAGAAAAATAAATAAATAAATCCGATTTTAAAAACCTGATTTATTCTTTACTGCCAATTTATTTTAATTGTTATATCATTTATACAACTAAACAACGTCTAACTTAATCTATGAAGGTAAAAGAAATTATGCACAAAAAGGTTATCACCCTGAGGCCTGACAACACTTATGAAGAAGCGGTTAAAATCCTTTATGATAACGATATTGCCGGCGCACCAGTGGTTGATGAAGAAGACAGACTTATCGGTTATATTTCCGAAAAAGACCTTTTTCGCATCCTTTACCCTTATTACAAAGATTATTACGAACACCCCGAGAGCTATACTGACTTAGAAAAAAGGGAAAATAAGGCTCAGGAAATAAGGTATCAGTTGGTTAAAGAATTTATGAACAAATCACCCTTAACTGTTGAACCCGACACTCCTGTTTTAAGCGCCGGGGCGATTATGCTGGCCAATGGCGTCCATCAATTTCCCGTGATAGAAAATGGAAAAATAGTGGGAATCATAAGTCGGGAGATGATTTACCGGAGAATCTTTAAAAAGAACTTCAAGTTATAATTCTAACCGATACTAAAAACCCGTGATTTAAAAATCGCCGGGTTTTATATTTGAATTATTTTTTTAATTTTAATTATTTACAGCATCGTTGCCGGCAACATAACCAGTGCTCAAACAGGCCTGCAAATTATAACCGCCGGTCGGCCCGTCAAAATCAAGAATTTCACCGGCCAAATACAAATTTTTAATCAATTTTGATTTCATGGTCTTGGGGTCGACTTCATTTAAACTTACCCCTCCGGAAGTGACAATCGCCTTGTCATACCCGGCCAGACCATTAACTTCCAAGGTAAATTCCTTTAAAAGACGTACTAATCCCTTCCTTTCTTCTCGGGTAATAAGATTAACTCTTTTATCCGCGTCAATTTTAGAAAGTCTTGTCACCACCGGAATAAGCTTTTGAGGCAGAAGTTTATCAAGGCTATTTTTAAACATTTTATTGTTTGTCTTCTGAAAGTCGTTCTGCACCCTTTTGTCAAGCTCCATAAAATTCAAGGCCGGCTTAAAATCTATTTGAATTTCGTCAGCCAGTCCCTCAATGATTTTTCTGCTTAAATCGAGAATAATCGGCCCACTCAGGCCATTGCCGGTAAAAACGGCCTCGCCAAACCTTGAATCAATTTTTTTATTATCCCTATAAAGGCTGATTCTTACGTTTTTTAGACTCAAGCCCTCAAGTTCTTTGACAAACTTTTCTTTTACCGACACGGGGGTAAGTGAAGGTGAAAGCCTTGTTATAGTATGTCCTATTTTTCTCAGCCATTCATAGCCATCACCAGTTGAACCAGTTATCGGATATGTTTTTCCTCCGGTGCAGACAATAAACTTATCGGCTGTTATTTCCTTGTTATCATTGAAAATTATTCTGTCAATCCGCCCATTTTTTTCAATTATCCCATTAACCTTGGCTTTGGTTATTATTTCCACCTTTGATTTATTTAAATAATCAAAAAGGGTGTCAAGAATATCTTTGGCTCTGTCGCTTAGAGGAAACACTCGCCCGCCTCTTTCTGTTTTCATTTTTACTCCCCGGCTTTCAAAAAAATGGATAACTTCATCCGGTCCAAATTTATAAAGAGAGGAAAAAAGAAATTTTCCATTTTTCCCGAATTTCTCTACCATTTCTCTTAAACCGTCTCTTTTATTAGTAATATTGCACCTTCCTTTGCCGGTAATTAAAAGTTTACTGCCGAGATTCTCGTTTTTTTCAAGCAAAACGACATTAATGCCGAGTTCACCGGCTCGACCGGCGGCCATCATTCCGGCCGGCCCGCCACCAATAACCGCTAAATCATATTTCATATGCTTGTGATAACATTTTTAATAAATAAAATCATAACATCAATTTCATCATTGGATATTAACTGAATAAACTTGAATTATTATAATCCAACTATAATAATCCTATCTGAAACTCATAAAGTTGGCGGTATTCCCCGCCGGGAATCTTTATTAAATCATCGTGCCTCCCCTGCTCGACTATTTTTCCTTTATGAATGACGAGTATCCTGTCCGCCTTCCTTACTGTGCTTAAACGATGGGCGATAATAAACGTGGTCTTGTTTTTCATCAGTTGCTGAAGCGAATTCTGAATGAATCTCTCTGATTTAGCATCCAAGGCCGATGTTGGTTCGTCTAAAATAAGAATTTTGGGATTTTTTAAAATAGCCCGGGCAATGGCTATTCTTTGTTTTTGTCCGACTGAAAGCTTAATTCCCCTCTCTCCAACCACTTGCCCGTATTTTTTAGGAAATGATTCTATAAAATCATCGGCGTACGCCTGCCTGGCAGCCTGAATAATTTTTTGGTCAGTGGCTTTAGTGTCTCCGTAAGCGATGTTATTCTTGATGGTATCGTTAAATAAAATAACTTCCTGGGGGACGACGGCGATATTATTTCTTAAAAACTTTAAATCTATATTTTTGATGTTATGACCGTCAATTAAAACCCTGCCTTTTTGGGGAAAATAATAAGCGGAGATAAAATCGATTAAAGTGCTTTTACCGGCGCCTGATTCGCCCACTAAGGCAATGACTTCCCCTGGGTTTATTTTAAAACTGACATCATCAACAATTAAATCTTTATTATCCTGATAAGAAAAACTTACCCGGTCAAAAATGACTTCTCCTTTAATTTCAGAAATTTTAATTTTTTTGCAAGGCTGATATTTTTCCTTTGGTAGATCCAAAATTTTTCTTGCCCGGCCTACGGCCACCAAACCATTTTGGATTGTCTGCCAATTATATCCCAAAATGACAAAAGGGTTAAAAATCATAAAGGCATAACTGGTAAACATAATCAATTGGCCGATGGTCATTTGTCCCAGGCGGATATAAATGATGGAAAAAATAAAAATAACCAGCTGGGTTAAAGTAATGATAAATCTCTGGAAAAAACTGACTCTCTGCCAAATAGCGACTATTCTCGTCCAAATATCCACTATTCCCAAAGAAAAATTTTTAAAAAGCTTTTTTTTCTCATAACTTTCCGCTCCTGCCTGCTTAACGGTTGGTACATTCAAAACGACCTCATAAGCATGACTAAAGGCCTTGGAAAAAGCTTTATACCCTTTAAGTTGCAATTTAGCGGCCGGGGTAACTATTCTGGTTAGAACGAGAATGTAAATTATCAGCCCGGTCATTAAAACCAATCCTAAAACCGGCTTGATTAAAAAACAAATAATCGAACCGACCAGAAAACTTAAAACTTGAGGCAGTAAATCAATAACCACTCCTAAAATCCTGGACATCCAGTTTCCTGCCCGCTCTATTTTATCGGCAATCTCCCCGGTCTTTTGATTTTTATAAAAAGACAAGGGAAGTTCCAAAATCGTGCTAAAAGCATTCATTAAATAATCCGCATAGACCACGTAGCCTAACTTTTCGTTTCTTAACCCATTCCGCCAATCAACAAAGTCGGCTAAAATTTTTACCATTACCCAGGCAAGCAAAAAAATTAAAAAATACGGAACTGTCAGATTTCCTATGAAAAAAATCACTTTGTTGTCTAAAACTGAATCCACCAGCCGACCGGTTAAATAAGGCGCCACTCCATTTGCTAAAGCGGAAATTAAACTTAAAAAGGAAAGGATGATAACTGTCCGTTGGTAATTCTTCAACTGACTCAACATTTCCTTTAGGCCGACTAATAAGACCTTTGTTTGTTTTCTATTTTTCTCCATTCAATTGATATAACTTTCTTAATCATTTATTGGAATTCTTTGAAAGATATTTTTTTATTAATTTAAATTCGCTCTCTGCCTCTTTTAAATCCCGACAAACACTTTCTATAATAATGGGCAAATCCTTATCAATAACAAAATCAATGAGTTGATTTTGCTTAGTTAAAAATAAGGGGACATGACGTAATTCATTCTCAATGCCTCCATATCCGCTTAAATGAAAATGATCAATCCTTTTTTTAAAATTTTTCCATAAATCATGAGCCAATGTCAGAGTAGGATCGTTGGTAAAACAGTGATTAACATCTAGGGTCATTCTAAATTTATTGCCCAGCATAAATTCTTCCAAGCTTTTCAATGATTTCCCCGTCTTTTTTGTGACATCCTCATTTTCCAACGAGACCGGTAATTTGAGTGATTTTAAAATATTTTGATAATGCAAAACTTCGCTGGGATGGAAAGTTATGGCGTCAAAATTCAGTTTATCATGGAATTTATTTACTTCTTTCAAAATATCAAAAATTTTTTTTTCGCTGGTCGAGATATCAGGCATATGAAAAGAAATAAATTTAAAATATTCTAAATCTTTTTTCTTTAATGTGTCCATCAAATGAAATTCTTTTACCGGGCATTGCAATTCAATGGCGTCACAGCCCATATCCCGGCAAATTCTTATGATTTCTTTTGAAACGCGACTATAGGTGTGGTGTAAAAAAGCGGTTGAAAAACCGATTAATCTTGTTTTGTTTTGACTTTTCATCTTTTTATTATAAAAACTCTTTGCTACGCTCAGGAACCTTAAAATCAAGGTATTTTAATTATACCACAACGAAATTGTTATTAAAGGTTCAATTTTACACTTTGGGGTAAAAAAATAACCACTTAACAAGGTGGTTATGAATTTATCTCCCTGGAGAGACTTGATTCAAATCTATCCGACAAAAAAAATTAATTTATTTTTCATTAAACAAAAGCGGATGTCAAAAATTAAATTTCTATTTTAGAAAAAAGAAAACCGCCTATTATCAATATTATGATTGTTATTGCACTTAAAACCGAAAAGTCTGTTAATAACCCAAAATGAGCGCCATTTACCAATGTTCCCCTTAAACCGTCGACGCCATATGAAAGCGGATTAATGCTGGCAACTACCTTAATCGCTTTGGGCAGCCCTTGAAGTGGAAATAAGGCACCCGAAAGAAAAAATAAAGGCATTAACAAAAAATTCATAATAAGCTGAAAGCCCTGCATATCTTCCAAAATTGAAGCGATAGCTGTTCCTAATGCCGTAAAGAAAAGGGCGATAAGCGCCATAAAAACGAAAGAAAAAAATAAAAGATGAAAATTTGTCGGTTTAAATCCTATAATTAAAGAAATTATAAATATAATGAGTCCTTGAATTATGGCAACTGTCCCTCCTCCTAAGGTTCTTCCTATCATAATTTTTAAACGAGAAACCGGTGCCACAAGCGTTTCTTTTAGAAATCCAAACTGTTTATCCCAAATTATCTCTATACCAGAAAATACAGCAGTGAAAAGAATGCCCATTGCCATGATACCCGGTGCCAAAAATTGGATATAATCTCCTCCACCCGCTTTTTGGTAAATGGGCCCGAAACCGAAACCTAAAGCAAGTAACAATAAAAGTGGCTGCCCAAGGGAACCTAAAACTCTTGCCTTGGAGCGAAAGTGTCTTTTAATTTGTCTCAACCAAAGAATGTAAATTATTTGCATAATTTTTAAAAATTAATGGTGAAAAATTCTTCTTCGCATTCTCATTCTTTCTATGGAACTGATTTCTTCTTCACGAATAGTTTTTCCCGTAAACGATAAAAAGGCTTCTTCTAATGAAGTGGTTTTTGCCCGTTGTTTTAATTCTTCGGGTGTTCCTTGGATAATAATCTTACCGTGATCAATAATTGCAATTTCTTGGGCAACTCTGTCTGCTTCTTCCATATAATGAGTAGTAAAGAAAACCGTCATTCTTTCTTCTTTATTGAGATTTTTAATATAGTTCCAGATATGGTTTCTGGTTTGAGGATCCAGTCCCAGTGTTGGTTCATCCAAAAAAAGTATTTTAGGGTGATGAATCAGGCCCCGGGCGACTTCAAGTCGACGTTTCATGCCTCCTGAAAAATTTTTTACTATATCATCTTTTCTGTCCCAAAGTTCAACGAATTTCAATAAATATTCTATCCTTTCCCGACGAATTTTTTTTAATACGTTGTAAATCACGCCGTGAAACTCCATATTTTCAAAAGCCGTAAGTTCTTCGTCCAGACTTGGATCCTGAAAAACGATGCCAAAAGATTGTCTAACTTTATTTTTTTCTTTTAGAGAGTCATACCCGTTGATTCTTATGGTCCCGTCTGTGGGTTTTAAAAGGGTTGTCAACATTCTAATGGTCGTTGTCTTCCCCGCTCCATTGGGTCCCAAAAAACCAAAAATCTTTCCTTCCGGGATGGTAAAAGAAATTTTATCGACGGCAATGAAATCTTTAAACTTTTTTGTTAAATTTTCAACCTCAATCATAAACATGAGTCTTATTATACTAAAAAATTACCAGAAAGGCGAGAGTGATTAAAATATCCGCCCGGAGGTAAAAAATAATCACTTAATAAAACGATTATTGCCGTGACTTAAAAAAATGAAACTTGAACGGCTCTTTTAGAACATACTCGTTTTGTTCCGATTTAATTTTACTTTTCCACTAAAAAGATTTTGCATTAATATTAATGGTGCTTATACTTGAAGCCTTAATCGTGTGATCGCTTTGCGTTCCCAAAACGATAATCCGATCTCCCTTCTGGGGGTCTGTTCCGGAAGGAAAAGTGGTTTCTGGAGTAATTATAACTAAAAGTGCATTGCCCTGGCGGTCATCCATCTTAAAACCATAATCGGTAATTTCGTTAATTATACCAACATGCACATCTCTGTTACTGTGCGAACCAAAATTACGATACATGTGGCCGACCAAAGGCAATCTTCCCCTCTCGGCCAAATTGTTGAAATTTTTATGAAGCTGAGTGCGGGAAATAATTAGAGAAAATATGGCTATTAATGAAATTACGGCCATTAAAGAATATAGAAGCGGCCGGCGATAAACGAAAGAAAATCGGCGCGCAAGTATTTCAAGTAAAATAATAAGGATAATTCCGAGTAATATTAATAACCATGGTAAAGAAGAAAAAAATGTCCAAATGCCTCGCCATCCGAATACTGATAAAAACCATGAGCCGCTGCTGTCCAAAGTAAAAAAGACGAAACTCACTATAAAAAGAAGTATTAAAATTCCAATAAACAAACCTGTTATAAATAAAGCGGTCATTAAAATAAAATGCCACCTGGGACGCATGGTCTCATGATCAGTTCTAATTTTTTCCATCACCGCGTCGTGAATAGATTTTTTTTGCTGTTCTTTGGTCATATTTTATATAATTTTATTCAAATGCCTTTTTAAAAATTCTTTTCCCCTCTTCAACCTGATTCCTACGGTTGAAACGGGGATATGTAATATCTCGGAAATCTCCTGATAACTCATTTCTTCAAGATAATACAAAATGAGTGGTTCGCGATACTTGCGATCTGTTTTACCTAAACCATCATCTAACATGGCTTTTATGTCTTTTTCGTTTACCTCCTGATCGGTAGTTTCTTTAGCAAAAAGATGGGGTATAAATTGATCAAAATCAAATACCAATAAAGGCATCCGCTTTATTTTTTGGATTGTATTTATAAATTCATTATGCGCAATGCGGTATATCCATGGTGAAAATTTCATTTTTGTATTAAAACCTTGAATATTTTTATAAGCTCTTATAAAGATGTCCTGTACCACATCCTCAATATCATAGTTATTGAATAAAAATTTTTTGCCATAACGAAGCAGTTTAGCCTGATAACGCTCTACCAGAATACCGAACGACTCAGTGTCGCCTTTTTGTACCTGTAATGCAATATCCTCATCGGTTTTTTTATTCATCGACGACTCCATAATTTAATACAAGCTCTATAATTTAGAGACAATTTAACAACCTCAATTATTGTAAAATCACTCATGTCTAAAATACCCTATATTAATATATACGGATTTAGAACCCAAAGTGGTGCAAAAACAGTCAATTATTGCAGATATTTATGGGGCTTTATGAAAAAGATGAAATATATTAGGATGTTATTTTGTAATATATATGAACGGCAGATATTGCTGTTGATCCTATCGCTGGTCTATACGGCGGTCGGGTAGTCGATTTAGACAGTCGATCTAATCGATTTAACTAATTGATTTTAATTAAATAGACAGGTTTATGATTGCAAAAAAAATAAAAAT
>CAZAGY010000001.1:0-32068 GCA_964485025.1 uncultured Gammaproteobacteria bacterium | reverse complement strand
GTATCCTCTTCATCTCCAGCCCGCCTTTAAATATTTGAAATATAAAAAAGGCTCTTTGCCGGAAACGGAAAAAGCCTGCCGAGAAGTCCTTTCTTTGCCGATTTATCCTGAACTCACTGAAAAAGAACAAAATTATATCATTCAGAAAATCAAAGAGTTTTATCACGTCCAAAAACTTGATAACATTTCTTAATATGGTATATTATAAAAATATAGATAAACCATATTAACCCTTATTTTCTATGCAATATTTGGAAAAAAAAATAAAAGACAGAATTGAAAATAAATTAAAAGCCCTGAATAAACTTAGGCCCTTACCACCTTCGGCCGTTAAAAAACTTAGGGAACAATTTAGGATAGAAATGACTTACAACTCAAATGGGATTGAAGGGAATAGCCTAACTTTAAAAGAAACATTTTTGGTAATTAACGAAGGAATCACCATAAAAGGAAAACCTCTTAAAGACCACCTTGAAGCGAAAAATCATTATGAAGCATTGGAATACTTATCTGACTTAATAGAAAAAGACAAAAAACAGACCATTTCCGAACAGCTGATTCGCGGTTTACATCAATTAATCATTCAGGAGACTGACAAAGAATGGGCGGGAAGATATAGAAACAGTGGCGTGATTATTGGCGGCGCGGAGCATAAACCGCCGGAGGCCATTGATGTTCCATACGAAATGGGAAAACTAATAAAATGGTGGAGGCAAAATCAAAAGAAATCGCACCTAATCGAATTAGCCGTTATAATTCATCATAAATTAACTTATATCCATCCCTTCTTTGATGGAAACGGCAGAACGGCAAGATTAATAATGAATTTAATTTTAATGCGAACGGGGTATCCATTGGTTATTGTATTAAAAAATGATAGAAAAAAATATTACCGAGTATTGGCCGAAGCTGATAAAAATAATTTAATCCCCTTTATCCGATTTATCGCGCAAGCAATAGAACGTTCTTTGGATATTTATTTAAAAACCCTTACTCCTATTTCCAAAAAAAGAGAAAAAATTCTTACCTTAAAAGAAGCAAGCAATTTTTGTCCTTATTCGGCGAAATATCTTAATCTTTTGGTTCGGCAAGGGAAATTGGAAGCGCATAAAGAAAAAAGAAACTGGTTAACCACTAAAGAAGCGATTGAAAGATATATTCGCGACAGAAAACGAAAGAGGTAAAATTAATCTCTTTACCAGTATCTTCTAAATAATTATATCATTCAAAAAATCAGATCTTTTTACAAAATATCCTAATAAGAAGTTGCCGCCTTTTTGTAGCCTGCCGCTTCGGCTTCCTGCTCTGTGCAAAAAAACTGTTCCCCTTTGTCAAAAGACACTTTTACCGTGTCATAATTGGGGTCGCCGGGAGAAAAATAAGTTCGGCCGTATCCGTGTTCTGAGATATTACCCTTAATAAGACATTCCGAATCGGTTGGAACATCATTTTTTTCCAAAGGAAAAATGGTTTCCGCCTCTTCTTCCTGATTTTCACAGGCCCCCCACATGCCTTGGCGTTGTGTAATCGCCTGATTGCGACTGGAGGTTAAAAGTCTCCTATATAGTAAATCTTGACCAGAAGGCAAAACATCCGCATACCCTTCTTCTAAAAGAGAATCGTTAACAAATAAATTATTTTCCAAAAACACGTATCTGAGCAAACGCCCGAAATTGTCCTTATCGGAAATATCTTTCTCCAAGCGAACCTCTTCTCCGTCAACAAGATTTACAAGAGCGTCTTTAGATTCTTCATAGAAACAATCCCCTGCTTCAGGAGCATCAATCCCTAAGAGACGAACATGAACGTCTCCATCTACAACTATTGTGTCGCCGTCAATTACTCTGACAACTGATACTAAATTAGCTTCTGATTCAGAAATCGCATTGGAATTCATTTCCGAAGAAATTATCCCACTAGCTATTAATATGGTCATTAAAATAACAAGTATTCCGCTTAAAAACTTTCTTAATCCTTCAGTCCCGTTAAATAAAGTAACCACACCAAGTATTCCGGCAACGATAATAATCCCGCCCAAAATCAAATCTCTTATGTCGCGCCGGCTCAATTTTCCTATTCCTATATTAAATTTTATCATATAAATTATTTAGAACTTTCTGTTTATATTTATACTTTTGTTATAATGGAATTATAAAAATTGTCCACACCCAACCTCAAAACAACTAACTCTTTCCAATAATTCAAAAATCTAAAACAAAATAAAACAAAAAATTAAAAATCAAATTTATGAACTACTCTATTATCGGTGCTGGTTTCATTTCTTCCTGCCGATTTATCCCGAACTCGCTGAAAAAAAATAAAATTATATCATTCAAAAAATCAAAAAGTTTTATAAATAAAATTTACTACACATTATTCGTAATTTGTGTCATTCATATATTTGATTCGTAACATTCGTATATTCCGTTTGTAGCGTTTCTATATTTAGAGGATACGTTTGCGAGATCATACTCAGTGAAATAAAATCAAGATGATAAAAATAAAAAATTAAAATTAAATTTAAAAAATAATATCTGCTATAAAAATTTAGTGAAATGATCTTTAAAAAATTCTTAGATAACTTAATAAGGCCGGGAGAAAATCTTTCTCAACGCTCAATTAAAAGCGGAATTTGGTTAATTGCGTCAAAAATAGTTGAACGAATTTTTAGCTTTATTAGATTGGTAATTTTAGCACGTGTTCTCGCTCCATACGATTTTGGTTTAATGGGAATCGCTTTATTAACGATGTCTGTATTAGAAACTTTTTCTCAAACTGGATTTGATTCTGCTCTAATTCAAAAAAAGGATGATACTGAATCTTATCTTAATACTGCCTGGACAATAGCAATCATCCGTGGATTTATTCTATTTGTAATTTTGTACTTCATCGGTCCCTATGCCGCAGTCTTTTTTAAAGCACCACAAGCAAAACTGATAATTCAACTCATTGGATTTTCAATATTATTAGGAGCTTTTACTAATATCGGCGTAATTTACTTTCGGAAAGAACTAGAATTCAACAAAGAATTTATTTATCAACTGAGTGGCACGTTAGCAGACTTTATTGTAGCGATTTCCGTTGCTTTAATATTTAAAAATGTTTGGGCACTTGTATTTGGATTGTTAGCTGGGAATTTTGTTAGACTTGTTGTAAGTTATTTTATCCATCCATATAGACCACATTTCTATCTGGAATTTAAAAAGGCAAAAAATTTGTTTAATTTTGGAAAATGGGTTTTTGGTTCAAGTATTGTTGTTTTTCTTGCCACCCAAGGCGATGATTTATTTGTCAGTAAAATTTTAGGCGTCGTTGCTCTGGGTTTTTATCAAATGGCTTTTCGTCTAGCTAATTTACCGTCCTCAGAAATCGGTATTTTATCAAGAATAGCTTTTCCTATTTATTCTAAACTGCAAGACGACCTCCCAAAATTAAAAAATGCTTATCTAAAAATGATAAGACTTTTTGCTTTTTTAACCATACCACTTGCTGGTGGAATATTTTTATTAGCTCCACAACTCACTCAAATATTTTTAGGAAACAAATGGATGCCAATAGTTCCAGCTTTAAGAATATTGGCCATTTCGTCATTAATTAGAGAAATAATCGGCACAAGTGGCGCATTATTTAGCGCTAAAGGAAGACCAGACATTGATTTTAAAATAAACCTCATTAGGGTACTTACCTTAGCAATTACAATTTACCCTTTAACTATGATGTGGAAAATAACAGGAACTTCATTAGCCGTGCTTCTGGCTATTTGTGCTTGTTTACCTATGTTTCTATTTGAAATCGCCAAATTGAGTGACTTAAAAATAAATGACTATACAAAAGTGTTCCTGCCTCCATTTTTTGCTACATTTGCAATGTCGGTGATCATATTCATTCTCGGAAAGTTTTTAAACCAATTTCAATTAATCGGATTTTTTGTTTCTGTTTTTTTCGGTATAATAACTTTTTTGGGGTGCATATTTTTATTTCATAAATGGACTAATTATTCGACATTTAAAGATTTAAATTTTATCTTCAAATTATTAAAAACAAAATAATAAAACTTGAGATGAAAGAAAAATTTGTTAAATATCTAAAAAAAACTATATTTAAAAATAATTTATCTATTTCTTCGTTTATTTTAGCTAAAATACAATCATTTCAATACCCAAAATATCTTTTTCGAAAAGAAAAAATAAAAATTAATTCTACTCAAAAAAGAATAACCATAATAGCCTGTTCGGATGAAAAACCAAAACAAGAACAACTCAAATGGGGGGATTATTGGGTAAAATACGAACTAGCCAAAGAATTTAAAGGATTGGATTATTTTGTTGGCGATAAAAATCCAAATATTATTATCCATTTACTGGGAACGCCGATCAAATTACCTAAAAACACCTTTAATATCGCCTGGATTTATAGCCATCCTAATTGGATTAATCCATTTATGCTTAGACAATATAACAAGATTTTTTGTTTATCGTCTTTATTTGCTGAAAAAATTAAAAAATGGGGTTTTGATGTAGAATTGATGATTGGGGCAACAAACAAAACACCAATTAAAAACAGTAATAATATAAAATATGATATTACTTTTGTCGGAAATACTCGACCCATAAAAGGTGGTAGAAAAATTATCCACGACCTTTTGCCAATACCTTATAATTTAAAAATATGGGGTAAAGGTTGGAAAGAAATATTGCCGGAAAAATATTATGGCGGAGAATACATTAACTATCTAAGACTTAATGATTTATATAGCTCTTCTTTAATAACTTTAAATGACCATCATCAAGATATGGCTGAAGAAGGATTTGTTTCTGTAAAAATTTTTGATATTTTAGCCAGCGGTGGATTTTGTCTCTCGGATAAAAATCCTGGTATTGAAAAAATATTTGGAGATGCGGTTCCTCAATATGAATCACCGGAACACTTAAAAAAACTTACTGATTTCTATATAAATAATCCTGAAAAAAGATTAGAATTAATGGAAAGAGGTAAAAAAATAGCCCTGTCTCATACTTGGAACAATAGGGTTAAACAATTTTTAAATGCGACAAAAAAACAAAACAATACAAATTAAAAAAATAATAAATTTCATAAAATCAGCTTTATCTCACATATCCTATATTTTAAATAGATATCGATTTTATTTATATACATTATTACCCTCTCTCTTATCTAAATCTAAAATAATCCCATCTAAAAATGATAAATTATTTAAAGTACTTTATGTAGATACAATTAATGAGCTACAGGCTAAAACCAATATTGATGGTGTTATTAAAGCATATAGTAAAATCAGTACATTAGAGGTTTTTGATTACCGAAAATTAGCCAGCCAATACAACCAATTTCAAATGAATAAAATGTTAATCAGGGCCGCCATTTCCTTTAAACCTGATTTAATTCATCTTGGTAAATCGGAGTTAATTTATGGTTTAACAATTAAAAAAATTAAACAAAAAATAAATACTTGTGTTGTTCATTTCTATGGGGATTTCCGGTGGGAAGTACAACCTTGGGTTGTTGATATTGGTAAATACGCTGATTACACTCTTCTCTATCACAAAGAGTCTTTTCTTATTGAACAATACAAAAAATTGGGGATAAAAAATATAGGATTTTGGTGGGTTGGTGCCGATCCAGATGTCTTCTATCCTAGAGGAGGAGATAAAATTTATGACGTAGTCTTTATGGCTAATAATTCTGATTTTTTGGAGGGACATAAATTAAGGAAAGAATTAATTTCTGCTATAATAAAAGAAGGAATCAATATCCATGTTTTTGGAAATAACTGGGAATATCTTTCTGATATATCTAATGTTTATATACATCCATTTGTAAATAATAAAGAATTTGCCGAAGCGTGTTCTAACTCAAAAATAACCTTGGGTATTAATGCTGTAAATAATGTACGGATGTATGCCTCGTGGCGCAGAACCTTTAACTCAATGGCGTGTGGAGCTTTTCACTTAACTAATTATTTCCCAGGCCTAGAAGAAATTTTCAAAAATAAGAAACATTTAGTTTGGTTTAATTCCATACCCGAAGCAATTAAATTAATAAAATATTATCTTACTTTTAACAAAGAACGAGAAAAAATAGCAGAGATGGGAAGACAAGAAGTCTTAACTCATCACACTTGGGACCAAAGAATATTACAAATAATTAATTTACGAAAAAAATATATAGAAGAAATGGGGGTCTCTAATAAAAATAAATATTAATAATTATTATTTTATGTTGAAACAAATTCAAAAAACGCTAAAAGATATATTGTCTTCCTATAAACTAAGAGGTTTTTTAGGATTTTTAAAACATGCTTTATCTCGTATTATCGCGGAATGGCAAGTTAAAAAATTATCATCTAAAAATCATTATATTGAAAATTCTGAAATGAATGATGATATGGTCAAATCCATGCTTACAAGATGGGAACGAAGTGGTTTCCTTCTTGAGCCAGCTCAACTTGAAATATATAAAACTATTACAAAATCAGTTAAAAAAATGGATGTTTGTGATATTGGCTGTGGCTCGGGATTAGGAAGCTTAATTCTATCGCAAGAAGCTGAATCGGTGGTTAGTGTGGGAAAAATAGAAAAATGCACTGAATTTGCTCAAAAATGTTCTCCAGTAAAAAACATTAAATACGTAAATGGAGATATCACTATGTATTCTTGTTGTGAAAAAATTTTTGACGCAATTATAGCTATTGAGGTAATTGAACACATCTCTGATTATCATAATGCATTCCAAAAAATGAAACTAATACTAAAAGACGACGGAATATTATACATTTCGTTCACTAATAGAAATAATAAAAATCTAGGAAAAAATCAACCAAAAAACAAATATTATATTAGAGAGTGGACAATAAAAGAATTTTACAATGTATTGTCTTTATATTTCCAAAATATTAAATTTTTTGACTCTACACTGACTCATCAACAAAATTTAGATTCTGAGATAACACCTATAATTGCAGTATGTTATAAAAACAAACTTATTTCTAAAGAACCAATTTTAATAAACCATTTCTCTTCTAAAAAATCTGTTAAATATAACTTAAATTTTGACGACCTTTTACCATGTTATTCCGACCTTACTCTTTTAAAAAAATTGGTCAGACTTTTTCCAAAAATTAAAATTACTATATTTACACCTATTAATAGCAGGGATTGGGGTGACAATAAAAATAATATTCTTAATAGTTCTAAGTGGTGTCAAAAAATAAGCCTACTTTCTCCTAAAAATTTTGAGATTGCTCTCCATGGTTATTATCATCATCTAGATGATAAAATAAAGACTCCTGAATTTAAATATTTATCAAAAGTTGAAGCGATAAACCTAATTTTAAAATGTGAAGAAGCATTTAAAAATGCTGGAATAAAATATACTAAAGGCTTTCGGCCGCCTCGATGGGAAATGAGTTCTGGAACCCGAGAAGCTTTAGAAGAACTAAACTATCTTTATGTTTCTGATTCTCCGAGATTTTATGAAAAACATAGAGATATTAAAATTCCAAGAATATTTGCAAATAGCGATATTAAGGAGAATGAAAAATATTGTGAAGTTAATCCTTATAAACATTTACTTTTAGATTCTAATAAATATTATATTCACCGAGGCCATCTAGTAAGTCGATGTGAAAATAATTTAACAGAAGATAATTTTAAAAATATTGTTAACACAATAAAATCATTTAAAAATATTGATTTTAAATTTCTAAGTGAAATTTCTAAAGAACTTAATTCTTAAAAATTTATGACCATACAAATAAAAAAAACAATTAAAAAATTAATTAATTTATATCATGAAGGAGGATTAATAAAAATAATTAAAGTCATTTCTAGTCACTTTTCTAAACGAATAAGAACTTTTATAAAAAAAAATGTTAAAAAATACTATTTTAGAAAAAAATCGCCACTAAAATTACATCTTGGTTGTGGAAATATTTATCTAAAAGATTTTATTAATATTGATATTGAAGACTGGTCTGGTATATGTGATCTAGTTGCCGACGCCTCTAATCTCTTTATGTTTAGTGAAAATTCAGTAAATCATATTTTCGCTCATGCTTTACTTGAACATATTCCTCCTTGGAATACTATAAAAACATTAAAAGAGTGGTACCGAATTCTAGGGCCACAAGGAACGATTCAAATAGAGGTTCCTGATTTAGAAAGGGTGTTTCGAAATTGGCTTGATAACAGAACATTAAATGAAGAAGAAGCCATTAATAATATTTATGGTGGAAACAAAAGCCCTGATAAAACATATTTTCATCAAGATCATTTAACTGGATTTACATATGATCGACTTACAAAAATAATGAAAGAATGTGGCTTTACTAATTTTAAAAGACTAGAACATTCGGAATATCGTCATATTTTGATAGTTTGTGCTCAAAAAAAATAAATTAAAAATTTTATTTAAATTTTTATGAAAAAAAATTTTATTCAACTTCTTAAACCAAATATTTCTGAAGCGGCAATAAAAGCCGTTGTTAGCGTTCTTAGGTCGGGCTGGATTGGACTTGGTCCCAAAACCGCCGAATTTGAAAAAAAATTTGCCAAATATATTGGAGTAAAATATGCCGTAGCGCTTAATTCATGTACTGCGGCCCTTCACCTTGCCTTGATAGTCAATGGAATAAAAGAGGGCGATGAAGTTATCACAACTCCCCTCACCTTTGTTTCAACTAACCATGTTATTCTTTACCAAAAAGCTATTCCTGTTTTTGCTGACATTGATCCAAAAACTTATTGTCTTGATCCGTTATCTATTGAGAGAATGATTTCAAAAAAAACAAAAACAATAATAGCTATGCATTATGGAGGCCATCCTTGTGATTTGGATAGAATCTATCAGATAGCTAAAAAATATAATCTTAAAGTAATTGAAGATGCGGCCCACGCTTGCGGTGCATCTTATAAAAATAAAAAAATTGGTTCTTTTGGCTTAACTTGTTTCAGTTTTCATGCGGTTAAGAATTTACCAGTTGGTGATGGTGGAATGATCACAACTAACAGCAAAGAGCAATACGAAAGACTAAATAAATTAAGGTGGTTAGGGATAGACAAGAGCACTTACAATAGAACGACTAATGATAAGAAAAAAACTGGCACTTATGCTTGGCAATACGACGTGCCTGAAGTTGGTTATAAATATCATATGAATGATATTAATGCGGCAATTGGCATAGAACAATTAAAATTATTGAACAAACAAAATATCTATCGAAGAAAATTAGCTGCAATTTATAATCAAAAATTAAAGAATTCTGATATTATATCTCTACCTTATACATCGCCAAATATAATTACCTCCCAACATTTATATGTAATACAAGTTAAAAGAAGGGACGATTTAATCGCTAAACTAAAAGCTAGCGGAATAGCTCCGGGTGTACATTACATACCTAATAACACCTATCCAATGTATAAAAAATGTAGAGCCGATATTAAAAATGTTACAAAAATCGCGAAAAATATTATTTCTCTGCCAATACATACATTAATGACTAAAAATGACATCTATCAAATATCTAAAATAATAAATCAAGGGTGGTAAATATGAAAATTACTCTAATCCCATTAAAAAAACGCTATTTAGAATTCTTAAGAAGAATTCGAAATCATCCCGAAATAAATAAGTACCTTTATAAAGACGTAAAAATTTCCAAAAAAGCCCAAAAAAAATGGTATGAAAACTATTACTTAAATAATAAAACATACTTAATGTTTGTTCTTCTTGATGATAAAATTCCTGTTGGCTATGGTCAAATAAACCATATAGACCGTGCAAATAGTTCTTGTGAGGTTGGGTTTTGTTTGTCTCCAGAAGTACAAGGGAAAGGATATGGCGGAATCTTAGTTAAGAAAATTATTGATTATGCTATTAAAAAATTAAATTTACATCGAATTTATTTAGAAGTATTTATCACTAATAAAAGAGCTATTAAATTATATGAAAAATGTGGATTTGAAAAGGAAGGCGTTCTTAAAGACAAAATATTTAAACATAATAAATTTCACGATGTATTGGTAATGAGTATTATTGTTAAATAATTTTATGCAGGCTTTATTTATCAGTCATTCTGGCATTAGCCCCATAGTCTACTCCCAGGGAATTCCTCAAATGAAAGAACTATCAAAAAAAGGAATTCATTTTATATTTTTTTCTTTCCAACACAAATCAACCAAAAAAGTTGATTGGTTGGTGAAAGAACTAGAACAAAGTGGGATAAATTGGTACACTCTAAATTATTGGCACTGGCCATTTTTTCCAGCTAGCTTATTAGACATTATTCGAGGAATTTTTTATATTAGTTGGCTTATTAAAAAAAAGAAAATAGAAGTTATTCAAACCAGAAGCTATATTCCCGCAATCATGGTTTGGTTTATTAAAAAATTTTTTAGAATAAATTTTATCTTTGACATGAGAGGATTAATTCCTGACGAACAAGCGTATTCCGGCAATTGGCCAAAAGGATCTTTAAAATATAAGTTAGCTAAATATGTGGAAAAAAAACTTATTTTATCAGCCGATTCAATTGTAGTTGTCAATGAATCTTTTAAAGATTATATTCAAAACTCCATTCTCTATAAAACTAAAAAAAATATCACTGTCATCCCCAACTGTGTTGATGTAAATAAGTTTGTTTTCAATCCCAAACAAAGAAAAAATTTACGATTGAAGTTGGGATTATCTGATAAACTCGTCTTGGTTTATAGTGGTTCATTTGCTGAATGGCATTTGATAGACAAGATGATAAATTTCTTTATTGTTTTAAAAAAAACATCAAATCGTGCCCACTTTCTTATTCTGTCGTACGAAAAAGACAAAACAAAAACAATACTAAATAATAATTTAATTGAGGTGGATTATACTATAATAGATGTGCCACCCCAAGAAATGCCAAATTATCTTTCTATCGCAGATTTAGCTATTTCTTTTATTCAACCTACTTTTACAAAAAAGATAGCTTGTTCTCCAATTAAGTTTGCTGAATATTTATCTACAGGATTGCCAGTAATTATTAATGGCCAGATTAGTGGCACTGATGAAATGGTTAAAAAAAATAACCTTGGCGTAGTGATTGATGAGTTTAATAAAGAAAATTATCAAACCGGAGTAAAAAACATTCTCAAAATTTTAGAAGATAAAAACACAAACATAAGATGTCGTAAATTTATTGAAAATAATCTATCTCTAAAACAGTCTATAAATAAATATGAATCAATTTATCAATCGTTTAAAAAATAAATTATCAATAAACAATTTGAAAATATTACAGCATATTTTATTATATGTATTATTTATTTCAATAGGATTGGGCTTATTGTTTGTTTCTATACAACTTCCATTAAAAGAGGTTTGCTTGTATCTGTTGATAATAATATCTGTAATTGCGACAATTATAAGTGTCTTTTTCTGTAGATCATATTCAATAATATTTATAATTTTTCTACTATTATTCGGTCCAGTTGGAGCTATTCATATCGGAAATAAAACGCCTAATATATTCTACGAAGATTTTTATCTTTTCTTTTTATTTTGTTTATTCATAACGATATGGTTGCAAAAGAAAAAAACTGCATTTATAGTCAGTAATTATGCCCCCTGGATTCTAGGCTTTTTAGGAATGACCATAATTTCACTCTTTGTCACCCCTGATTTATTTAGAGGTATTGGTTTTTTAAAATTATATTTAACAGGATTTTTAGTCCTATTTTTATGTATTAATATAATAAATAAAGAATCGGTCAGTCAAAAAATTATATATTCTTTACCCCTCTTCGGTGCTATTTTAGCTGGATGGCTATATTATAACGTATCTACTTCTGGAACGTTAACTAAATCTGTGGTTTCCGTTAGTTGGGGACATTCCAATTATCTAGCTACGTTCTTTATATTTTTAATCCCGATGACCCTAGGATTGTTATTTTATAAAAAAAACGCTATCTTAACAAAATTTTATCTATCAATTTCTTTAATCCTGATGGTGGTGGGTTTAATTACAACCGAATCAAGAGGAGCTTTGGTTGCCTTTTTAGTCTCTTTGATAATTTTTATTTTTAAAACCTTTCATAAAAATAAAGTTAAAATTATTGTTTTGATAGTTCTATTTACCATTATAGTAATGTTGCATCCTGCTACGAAAATTATGTTCTATAAAATATATAACCTCAACGGCCGATTTTTAAGCGGTAGAAAAATTATATATTATGGAGCGTTAAAAACGTTTTTAGTTCATCCTATTATTGGATCCGGCACGGGTAGCTTACAATATTATATGCAAAAATTCACAAACGGAAGTACATATAAAGCTCATAATGAATATTTACATATTTTAGCCGAAATGGGCGTTTTGGGATTATTTTTCTTTATATCACTTCTTGTTATAAGTTATAAAAATATTCGCAAGCTGATTGGAGTAATACCCCATGATTCTTATTTTTATTACTGGACTATTGGTGTTTTGTCTGGATTTATTGGTGTGCTTGTCCATATTTTCGTTGAATCTAGTTTTTTTGGTTATCAATTTTTTATACTTTTTTGGATAACAATGAGTATAATTTATATAAATTTTAAAATACTAAATAAAAAATGGCTTATCCAACCCTATCAATAATAATCGTAAATTATAATACTGACCATCTACTCCAAGAATGTCTTGAATCCATTAAAACGAATATTAAAATACCTTACGAAATATTTGTGGTTGATAACCACTCTTCAGATGATTCATGGTTGGTAGCTAAAAATTTTCCGAATTGTACCCTGATCAGAAATAAAGAAAATATAGGATTCTGTGCCGCTAATAATCAAATCCTTAAAACCATTAAGTCAAAATTTATTCTATTGTTGAATCCCGACACCAGATTAACTTACGAAGCCATTGATAAAATGGTTAGTTATATAAAAATAAATCATGGGGTCGGAGTCATCGGCCCAAAAGTTCTATATCCTAATGGAAACTTTCAAGACACCGCTTTCTTCTTCCCTAATATATGGATATTTTTGAAAGACATACTCTTTTTAAATAAATTGTTTAAAGTCTTCGGTAAGATGAGTTCTAAATTTCTAAAGCAAGATATGCCACAAAAAGTTGATGCCGTGTCCGGGTGTTGTCTCCTGTTTAAAAAAGATGTTTATGATAGAATTGGAGGGTTAGATGAAAGTTTATTCTTTATGGACGACATTGATTTGTGCCGGAGGATAAAGAATTATGATTGGCAAGTTGTTTATTTTCCTCAAAGCATTATCTATCACCACGGCGGAATGAGTTCCGGGGGCAACAGATATGCCCCTGCCTATTTTGGAAGAATAAGTAAAATAAAATATTTTTATAAACACCATACTAAAAAAGAAATATTTTTAGTTAAAACATTAATTTTTTTAGAAGTCATATTTAGAATTCCCATAGATTATCTTCAGTATTTATTAAATAAAAACATTGAGAGTAAGACGCGATTAAAAGCATATTTTGATGTGCTAAAATTTATTTTTAAAAAATTTAAAAACTAATCAAAATGAAAATTTGCCTTTTGGGTAATATTAATAGCGTGCATCTGCAACGCTGGGCGTCACAATTAAATAAAAAGGGGCATAAAATAGATGTCATTTCTTTTGAAAAAACATCTCCACTGGAAAACATAACAATACATCATATTAAACGAAAAATTCCCACAAAATTAGATTATATCTTTAATATATCGTCCATAAAAAAATTGATTCACTCTATTAAACCTGATGTGGTTCATGCTCATTATTTAACAAGCTACGGTTTTATTGCCGCTTGCACTGGTTTTCGTCCTTTAGTAGTGTCTGCTTGGGGGAGTGATGTGTTGATAAGTCCTCAAAAAAATCTTTTGTTGAAATTTTTTGTACGTTTTACAATAAAAAAAGCTTGTTTAATCCATTCTTTAGCGAATTTTGTAGAAAAAAATTTAATTGATTTAGGAGCAAAACCAAATCAAATCGTTGTCCTGCCTTTTGGAATTGATAAGTCATTAATGGAACAAATCGGTTCAAAAAGTTTTAAAGAGCCAACGAGTCTTATTATAATAAGCACAAGATCTTTAGATTATATTTATAATGTTGAATTATTAATTAAATCACTACCTTATATTATAAAAAAATATAACACATTAGAATGTCTGATTATTGGTGATGGTGGTCAAAGAAAAAAATTAGAAAAACTGTCTCGAAGTTTAGGAGTAAAAAATAATGTAAATTTTTTAGGAAATCTTCCTCATAATCAACTCTTAGAACAATTAAAAAGGGCTGATATTTTTATATCGACCTCATTTTCTGATATGAATAACGTTTCATTAAATGAAGCAATGGCTTGCGGTTTATTTCCTATATGTACTGATATTCCGGCCAATCGCGAATGGATTAAAGATGAAATAAATGGTTTTTTGGTTCCGACTAATTCCTCTTTTATTTTGGCCAAAAAAATTATAGAGGCTTATGAAAATAAACAATTAATTAATGATGCTAAAAAAACAAATTTAAAAATTATTCGTGAACGCGCTATTTTGGACGATAATATCTCAAAAATGGAAAAATTTTACGAAAAAGTTATATCACTATATAAAACAACTTGTTGATTATTTTTTAAAAATTAGCCAATTTTTGTCTTCCATGGTTGTTGCTTACCGAAATGAAAAAAAACACATAGAAATGTGCCTCAATTCTTTAATTCAACAAACTTATCCAAAAGAAAATCTTGAAGTCATTGCTGCTGATGGAATGGACGATAAAGAAATAAAAGAGGATTTCAAAAAATATGATTGGGAAAATGGAGTGCAAAATTATTAAAATTTTATGTGCGGAATAGTTGGAATTTTTTATTATAAAAACAACCTGTTGGTGAATGAACCAACTTTAATTAAAGCGCGCGATACAATGGTTCACCGCGGACCAGACGACGCCGGTATTTATTTATCGCCTAATAAAAAACTGGGTTTGGGACACCGTCGCCTTTCAATTATTGATTTATCTCCCCTTGGCCATCAACCGATGACTAACGAAGATAAAACTATTTGGATTACCTATAACGGCGAAATATATAACTATCTGGAGATCCGCTACGAATTAAAAAAACTAAAACATCACTTTAGATCAAACACTGATACTGAGATTATTATCCACGCTTATGAGGAATGGGGAGCCGACTGCGTTAAAAAATTTAATGGAATGTGGGCTTTTGCTATTTGGGATAATAAAAAACAAGAACTTTTTTGTAGCCGAGATAGATTTGGTATTAAACCATTTTATTATTATAATGATAACGAAAAATTTATTTTTGCCTCGGAAATAAAAGCAATTTTAGAATACAATATTCACAGAGAGCCGAATGATAAATTAATTTATGATTTCTTGAAATTTGGAATTTTAGATCATACCGATGAAACATTTTTCAAAAATATTAAAAAATTACCCGCCGCCTCTTGGTTAAAAATTAAACATAACGAGCTAGTAACTATAAAAAATTACTGGGATTTTAATGTTTCTGATGAAATTAATAATTTATCTTCTGACCAAAAATGCGCCGAAAATTTTCGCAAGTTATTTATTAATGCGGTAAAAATTCGCCTAAGAAGCGATGTGCCAATTGGCTCTTGTCTCTCAGGGGGTTTAGATTCTTCTTCAATAGTTTGTGTGGTTAATAATTTATTAAAAAAAGAAAAAATATTGAATATTGGAGAAAAACAAAAAACGTTTTCTGCTTGTTTTAAAACAAAACGTTTTGACGAGAGAAAATATATCAAACAAATAATTAAGCAAACTGGCGCCGAAAAAAATTATGTTTTTCCTAAGCCAACAAAATTTTTACAAGATTTAGATAAATTACTTTGGCACCAAGAAGAACCTTTCGCCAGTACTAGTATTTACGCTCAGTGGAAAGTAATGGAAATGGCGAATAAGAAAATTAAAGTTTTATTGGATGGACAAGGAGGTGATGAAATGTTGTGTGGTTACAGAAAATTTTATATCTTTTATTTACAAAAACTTCTGCAGAACCGCCGATATCTTTTATTTATTAATGAGTGCGCGAAGTTCTTTTCGTCAATTGATATTTTAAAAACCTTAAACATTAAGCAGGGATTAAAATATTTCAGAATAGGAAAAAATTTATTAAAATTAGACACCCTATTCAATCCGCAATTTTTAAATAAATTTAACGAACAAAATCTAACCTTTGGTTATCAAAATAATATTGGGGGGCGCATTAAAAGGGACTTTACCTCTTGGAGTTTACCGGTGCTCTTACGTTATGAAGATAAAAATTCAATGGCTTTTGCCATTGAGGCCAGGGTACCGTTTTTAGATTATCAATTAGTAGAATTTATATCTGCTCTCCCGCTTAATCAAAAGATGCGGAATGGCTGGACTAGGTTTGTCTTAAGAAATGCGATGAAGGGAATTTTGCCGAAAAAAATAAGATTGAGAAAAAATAAATTGGGCTTCGATACTCCCGAAGATATTTGGTTTAAAAAAATAATTTATACAGATATTGATTCTGTCTTTAGAAACGCTTCTTTCCTCTCAAATTACATTGACATTAAAAAATTGTTAGATCGTTTTAAAAAATATAGATCGGGGTGGTCGGTTTATGCCAGTAATCTATTTTTCAGATTTTTCATTTTAGAATTATGGGGCAGAAAATTTATTTTGAATAAATAAAAATTTGTTATGATTAATTCCTTTGTCTCAACTATCATTGCTTGTAGAAATGAAGAAAAACACATAGAAAAGTGTCTTTATTCTTTAATTAATCAGAATTATCCAAAAGAAAATTTTGAAATCATTGTTGTTGATGGAGTAAGTACGGACAACACTAAGGAAATAATCAAAAAATTTCAAACCTCTAATTCCCATTATCAAATTGAACTCTTAGACAATCATAAAAAATTCAATTCTTTTGGTTTCAATTTGGGGATAAAGAAAGCTAAAGGAGAAATAATTATATTTTTAGGCGCTCACAGCTTCGTAGATAAAAATTTTATTGCTAAAAATGTTGAATATTTAGAAAAAACTCAGGCTGATTGCGTTGGTGGACCAATTGAAACTATTGGCGAATCATTTATTGGAAGAATTATTTCTTTTATCCTCGGCTCGCCTTTTGGGGTCGGAGGGGCTAATTTTCGTTATTCACAAAAAGAAGAATATGTGGATACGGTTGCTTATGGAGCCTATCGAAAAAATATTTTTAATAAAATCGGATTATTTAACGAAAAATTAATTCGCAATCACGATATTGAATTTAATACTCGTTTGATAAAAAACGGGGGTAAAATCTTTATGACCCCAGAAATAAAATCATATTATCATTGTTCTGATTCCTTTGTTAAATTTGCTAAACAAGGTTTTTCTAATGGCTTGTGGAATGTTTATACCTCTAGATTAGTTCCTGGCTCTCTCCACCTAAGACATTTTGCTCCTCTTTGTTTTGTTGTTGGTTTATTAGGAAGTGTCTTAATTTTTTTTATTAACCCAATAGGAAAATGGCTTTTATTTTTAATTGTTTTTCCATATATTGCCGGCAATTTATTTTTTTCTTTCAAAATCGCCAAAAAAAACGGGTTAAAATATTTTCTATTACTTCCTGTTTTCTTTTTTACCCTACACTTTTGTTACGGATTCGGATCTGTTTGGGGAATTTTAACTTATTTTAAAATAAAAAAATGAATTTATTACTACTTTCTTCCATTTTAATCGCTTTTACTTTCTCTCTTATCTTTATTCCTTTACTTAAAAGATTTTCCATAAAATATCTCCTTTATGATAACCCGGCGGGAGACGCTTTGAAAATTCATCAAAAGCCCATCCCCTATCTTGGCGGAATTGGTATTTTTATAGGGTTCGGCGCCGGGTTGGCCATAGCTCGAATATTTCACCAAATATCAGGTCTTCAATCTCTCGGCCTTTTAATCGGCAGTATTGTCATTTTACTTTTGGGTTTTTGGGACGATTTAAAATGGAAAAAATTTGGCAGCCCTTTTCTCAAATTATTTTGCCAACTTTTAGCCGGAACCGTCATCGTGCTTATTTTGATAAAAATCGGGGTTAATTTTAATTTTTCCATTTATCCGATTTTAGCCGCCTTAATCGCCGGCTTTTATGTTGTCGGCGCTATGAACGCCTTAAATATGCAAGATGGAATGGACGGCTTGGCCGGCGGTGTAACTGTTGTTTCTTTGACCGGCTTTGCTATTCTGTCGGCGATACAAAACAATATTTTTGGTTTAATATTATCTTTAAGTCTATTGGGCGGAATTATCGGTTTTTTGGTTTATAATTGGAATCCGGCCTCAATCTTTATGGGCGACAATGGCAGTCATTTTTTAGGATTTTTACTGGCTATTTTGGCAATTACATTTACTGGGCATCCTTTATATAACATCAAGCAATTTATTGGTCCAATCCTAATTATTGGTTTGCCAATTTTTGACGCCAGTTGGGCAATTATCCGCCGAGTCGGTCATGGACAATCCCCGCTTTTGGGCGACCGAGGACATTTATACGACCGCTTACACTTAAAAGGATTATCAATTAAAAAAACAGTCTTGATTTGCTGCTTTATTCAAAGTATAATAGTAATATCAGGCATCTTAATCTATAATTTATGATCATTCCCTTATCACAACCGGACATTACGCAAAAGGAAATAAACAGCGTAGTAAACGTTTTAAAAACGCCTAATTTGGCTTTAGGACCAAAATTAAAGGAATTTGAGGATAATTTTACCAAATATATCGGGGTTAAATACGCCATAGCCGTAAACTCCGGCACATCCGGATTACACCTACTTATTAGAGCCCTTGGTATTAAAAATGGGGGCGAAATAATCACCACACCTTTCAGTTTCATTGCTACTGCCAATTGTGCTCTATACGAAGGCGCTAAGCCTATTTTTGTAGACATTGATCCCCTAACCTTAAACATTGACCCGAATAAAATTGAAAAAACAATTACTAAACGAACAAAAGCTTTGGTGATTGTTGATATTTTTGGCCATCCGGCTGATTGGGACTCTATTTTAAAAATCGCCAAGAAACATAATTTGAAAGTGATTGAAGATTCTTGCGAAGCGTTAGGGGCAGAATATTCCTCTGGCAGGTCGCACCTGCCTAAGGGCAGGAACGACCTGTTGTGGCGGAAATGCGGGGCATTTGGCGATGCAGCAGTTTTTTCATTTTATCCAAATAAACCTATGACTACCGGGGAGGGCGGAATGATTGTCACTAATAATAAAGACATTGCCGATAATTGCCGCAGCATGATGAATCAAGGACGGAAAGTTGACGGGAATAAATGGTTAGAACACGTCCAGTTGGGTTATAACTACCGCATGAGCGATATCAACGCAGCTTTGGGCGTAGCTCAATTATCCCGAATTAAGGAAATTCTTGGAAAAAGAAATAAGGTGGCAAAAATGTATAATAATAAACTTGCGAATTTATCAAAACAAGGTAAAATTACTCTCCCCTTCCAATCCCCTTGGGTCCCGCACCAAAGCAAGCTTAATGCGGGGCAAGCTAAAATATCTTGGTTTGTTTATGTAATTCAATTGGCTGAAAAATACACTCGCAAAGATAGAGACAAAATAATGCAAAAACTAAGGGAAAAGGGAATTCAATGCAGTAACTATTTTCAATGTATTCACTTACAGCCGTTTTATAAGAACTTGTTCGGTTATAAGGGCGGAGAATTCCCGATTGCCGAAGATGTTTCCGACCGAACTATTGCCCTTCCTTTCTATAGTAACTTGAAAAAAAATCAGATTAATTACGTCATTAAGAATCTAATTGATGCCGTAATGAAGTTCTGAGAAAAACCAACTTCAAACAAATACTGCTGTTTTTATTCGGTGACGTTGTCTTGATTTCCCTGTCCCGCGTCCTGGGATTTTTATTGCGTTTTGACGGCCATTTTGTGAAATAAAAAATCTAATACCAAAAAATAGTTTTTCACGATTATACAGGTTTCACCTGTATATTTTATGTTATCCACAGATATAGTTTCTAACCGGGTTGACTAATATCTCGTTTCGATTATTATAGAAATGAGCTATATATTTATTAAAGAAAATCGAAATGAATAAAAAAGAAATAATCTGGAGAGAAATCCTTTATCAAACTATTGAAAAAAATATTGAGCAATTTACCCAAAAAGAATTAGCCCAAAAATTTTCTATTTCTTTAAGCACTGTTTTTAATGCGCTGAAAGTCCCCCGCCAATTAAAAATTATTGAAGTTAATAGTCGAAATTTCCGAATAATAAATAGGGAAAAATTCTTATATCTCTGGGCCACTTATAGAAATTTAAAAAAAGATATAATTTATCAAACGAAAGTTGATTTACCTCCTAAAAAAATTGAAGCCTTAATGCCTCCTAAAATAATTTACGGCCTTTACACTGCTTATAATCAGCGCTTTGACGATCAACCCGCCGATTATGATAAAATTTACATCTATTCAAAGGAAAAAGAATTGGAGGAAATAAAAAAAAGATTTCCCTCAAAAAAGGGCTATCCAAACTTAATTGTTATAAAACAAGATAAATTCTTGCGTAATTACGGAGAAACCACTCCTTTGTGCCAAACCTTTGTTGATTTATGGAATGTCGGGGAATGGTATGCGCAGGATTTTCTAAATGCCTTAAAAAACAAAATTAATATCTAATTATGTCTTTTTACCATAACTTAATAACCGGAAAAAGCTGGAAAACCCTTCAAGACTTAAAGAATAAATATAAATTCATTTTAATTGGCGGATGGGCTGTTTTTATTTACACAAATGGGTTAAAATCAAAAGATATTGATTTTATCTGCGATTATCAAGAATTAGAGAAATTACGGAAAAATTACGATTTGATCAAAAACCAA
Organism: uncultured Gammaproteobacteria bacterium; assembly: GCA_964485025.1. Taxonomy (GTDB): domain Bacteria; phylum Patescibacteriota; class Patescibacteriia; order UBA2591; family UBA6264; genus JAQTOB01. Next base: position 11,166 of record CAZAGY010000001.1, on the reverse strand, counting down.
AGATTAAAGAAATATGAAATTAAACAAGATAATACCGATATTGATATTTATCTGCCGTTTTTTTCCGATTTAGGAATCCCTTATGACGAAATACAAAAAAATACTGTTAAACATTCCGGTTTCACAGTCCCTAAAATGGAAATTTTAATGGTTTTAAAACAACATGCTTTCCAAGACCGCGTTGGGTCTACTAAAGGGGAAAAAGATAAAATTGACATTATTAGCATGCTCCGGCAAAATTTTGACTTTAACTTCTATTTAAAAATTTTGAAAACACAAAAAAAACAAAATTTTGTTGACGATTTAAAAAAATTATTAAAAACAACAACTGAGGTTTCTGAATTAAATCTAAATCAACATCAATTTTCCAAACTAAAAAAAGCCGTTTTAAGTAAAATATGATATTATTTAAGATTCGCCGATAATTTTTAATATGATAAAATGCTAAGTATTATCTCCAGTCGCCGCTAATATTAGACATAAATGTTAGTATCTAAAATATTTAAAAAAACCAATTTCAAACGAATACTGTTGTTCATTTTTGGCGACGTTGTCTTAATTTCCCTGTCCTGCGTCCTGGGATTTTTATTGCGTTTTGACGGCCAAATCCCCTCTCATTACTGGCCGATGATTAAAAGCTTTATCGCCCTGGCCGTACCCCTGACCATTTTTTTCTTCTTATTGGAACATTTGTACTCCATTTCCTGGTCATATATCAGCGTCCGCGAGCTTTTAAGGGTTGCCCGGGGAATTATTGCCGGTTTTTTGTCAGTCGGCGCAGTTATGTTTATCATCCGCCATTTTCCGGTTTTTGAGGGCTTTCCCCGCTCCATCATCTTCATTTCCGGATTTTTAAGCTTTCTATTGGTCGGCGGTTTCCGTTTCTCCAAAAGAATCTATCTTCACGGCTTTAAAATCAGCCTTAACCGCAATGGTAAAAAAATAATCGGCAAACCGGTCCTGATAATCGGCGCCGGCGAAGCCGGTGAACAATTAGTCAGGCATATTCTTTCTTCAAAAGAAACCATTTATTCCCCTATCGGCTTTATTGACGACGACTACATGAAACAAGGGATTTTAATCCACGGCATTAAAGTTTTGGGTAAAAAAGACGACCTTCCGGGGATAATCCAAAAATACGGAGTTAAAGAAATATTCATCGCTCTGCCCTCCGCCAGCCAAAAAACAATCCGCCAGACCGTATCTTTGGCCAGAGTCGCCGGAGTGGAAAAAATAAAAATATTGCCCAGCACCAAGGAAATTCTGGCGGAAAAAATCAGTTTAAGCCATTTAAGGGAAATATCAATTGAAGACTTACTGGGACGAAATCCGGTGGAAATAGACATGCAATCAATTCAAAACTATATTACCGATAAAACCATTCTGGTCACCGGGGCCGCCGGGTCAATCGGCTCCGACCTTTGTAAACAGATTTTAAAATTCCAACCCCGACATTTAATTACTCTGGACCAAAGTGAAACCGGCACTTTTTATCTGGAAAAAGACTTAAATAAATTATCTCCGCAAATAAAGAAGACGTTTATCATCGCTGATATCTACGATGTGAATAAAATTGACAAAATCTTTGAAAACCTTAAGCCTCAGGTCATTTTTCACGCCGCCGCCTATAAACACGTTCCCTTAATGGAAGAAAATCCGGACGAAGCGATAAAAAATAACATTTTCGGAACTTTAAACCTGGGGCAAAATGCCCTAAAGCACCAGGTGGAAAAATTCGTCATGATTTCCACGGACAAGGCCATTAACCCCACTTCCATTATGGGCGCCAGCAAAAGAGTCTGCGAGATGGTCTGCGTCTGGCTTAATAAGCAAAACAAAACAAAATTCTGCGCTGTCAGATTCGGCAATGTTTTAGGCAGCCAAGGCAGCGTGGTGCCGGTGTTTAAAAAACAAATTGAAAAAGGCGGGCCGGTGGAAGTAACTGACCAGGAAATGAAAAGATATTTCATGATTACGGCCGAAGCATGCCTATTGGTCATGCAAGCCGGAGCCATCGGCCAAGGCGGCGAAGTTTTCGTCCTGGATATGGGTAAACCGATTAAAATCGTTGATTTGGCCAAAGAAATGATCCGTTTGGCCGGTTATCGACCGGATGTGGATATTCCTATTGTTTTCACCGGCGTCCGGCCCGGCGAAAAACTGTTTGAGGAAATCCTGACTAAAAACGAAATTCCCACCAAGAACGAAAAAATATTCATTGCCAAACTCTCTGATATTGACGAACAAAAACTCTTAAACAGCCTGAAAGAATTTCAACAAGGGTTGGAAAAGAACGACAAAGAAGCCTTAATCAAAACACTAAACGATTTAGTGCCGATACGAGGAACATTGGAACATTAAAGCATAGATTGGGTACTCCGGTACTTGGGGATTGGGTGCTTGGGTTGAAATATCTTATAAAAATGATATAATAAACGAATAATTAAATAAATATAAAATATATAAAGATATGGAAAATTACAACATTCATCTTGACCAAAATCGGCCAAAACCGGAACTTGAAAAGTCCACCCCCGCCAAGGCTTCGGAGGGTCATTATAATGACGACGAAATTGACTTGCGGGACTATATTAACGTCTTAATTAAAAGAAAATGGGCTATCGGGGCTATCTTCTTAATCACGGTTATCGCCGCAGCGATTATCAGTTTACTCATGTCCCCGACTTATGAAGCTATTAATTTAGTTGAAATTGGTAAAAGTAAAGATAAAATATTGGAAACGCCGGATGAAATTAAAGAAATTTTCGCTCGCCGAACAATTTTAAAAGAAATCGCGGGAAAATTGAATCTGCCGGAAGATAAAAATATTGAATCTATATCAGAATTTTTCACTATTGAATCGCCGATGGGCGCCAGCTCTAATCTCTTAAGAATCAAGGGCCGGGCGGAAACTCCGAAAAAATCGGTTGAAGTGGCTAATGTGGTTGCTGACGCGCTGATTGAACGCCACGATAAACTTTTTTCCGAAGCAAAAGAAACCTTTGAATCAGAAGTGGAAACAATTGTTAAAAGTAAAGAAAAGACTGAAAAGGACATTGAAAGAATAAAAGCCGATATCGTCCGCTTAAATACCGACATAAAAAAATACGAGCAGGAAATATCCAAAAGAAGCGATATTCAGACCGAAGGACAGGGACGAATCGCCGAGAGTTACATTAACCTCTTAGCTTCTGTCAAAAATCAAAAAGAAAACAAAGAAGCGCAAATTTTAGATTTGGAACAAGGATTGATTTCTTTAAACCAGTCAATTCAACAAAAAGAATATGAAAAGGCCTATCAAACCAAACCGACAAAAATAGAAGTGGAGGCCACTTTACCGGAAACGAGAATCAGCCCCAAAAGAAAACAAAACGTGATGATTGCCGGGATTATCGGCTTGTTTGTAGGTGTTTTCTACGCTTTTGCCGCGGAATACTTTGGAAAAGAGAGTCGGGTAATTGGGTAATTGGGTAATTGGGATTATATAAAAGAGAGTCGGGTAATTGGTCAATTGGGGATTGGAAAAAACATTGGAACATGAAAACATAAATCTTTTATATGCCATTTGACATCTTGCCTAAGGGTGATATAATAGGATATAAGAGATAAATATAAAAATATGCTTGAAGAAAAAGATTTGAAAAAAATAAAAAGAATAATGAATGATGAAATTGACGATTTGGCGATAAAAATTATCAAGCCCTCTTTTGATAAAATAGATAAACATTTTATCAAAGTAGAAAACCGATTAGATGGAGTAGAAAACCGATTAGATGGAGTAGAAAACCGATTAGATGGAGTAGAAAACCGATTAGATGGAGTAGAAAACAATATGGTTACCAAATCCTATCTTGATGATAAATTGTCAGATTTAGAGGGTTCTGTAATCGTCCGGCAGAGAAAACAAGATAAAAAAGTTGAACTCTTAATTGAATTTCTTAAAAATAAGAATATTCTTAAAAAAGAAGAAATCAAAATGCTGAAGGAATTTCAAATTTTTCCCAACCGGAATTAAAACTTATTTTTCAATACAATACAAAACCCTCTTCAAAAGAGGGTTTTGTATTATTAGCTGAATTTGAGGAACGAGGCTCCTTAACTTTTTAGCGTTTTCCCAACCAACGCCCAATTTATTGTTCCGCGTAATCTTAAAACTTTAAAGACTTAATATAGGGAATAAACATTTTTACTTTTTTAACATCATCAGCGTTGATAAGAAACGGCTCAATGTCCTTAGCTAATTTATCAAAATCAAAATTGGCAGTTTTGGATATTAACGTTTGTTTTAATCCCGACCCATCCTTAATGCCGATCTTCTCTTTTAGATATTCGTAGTTAGGTTCGGTTTGGGGGAAAAGAAAAACAATGTCAAAAAAATCCCTGCCTTTGGCTCGAGGTCGATTTAATGCGGCGTAAATTTTTTGCGACAAAAGTATATCAAGAGGCGTCGTATAAACCTGGGTAAAAACATCAAATTTGTTGATGATTTTTAATTCTCTCGTATAATTAAAAAAATGCGGAGCCGTATCAATTTGGATTAAAATCTTTTCATCTTGCATATTAGACATTTTATTGTCAAACAAAAGACCGGGTATTTTGATATAGAAACGACACGCGCCCTTAAATACGTTTTTTATTTCAACTTTATATCCCTGAGACTCTAATCCGTTTTTAACTTCATCAGTAAGGGAAACAAACTGCTTTTTACTCAGACCGAAGTTATCAAAATCAAGATCCTCGGAAAATCGACTGTTGTTGTAAATAATGCGAAGGGTTGTCCCGCCCAGAAATGACAATTTTTGTCCAATTTTTGAATTAAAAATAATTTCTAAAATCTTATACTGCAAATACTCCCGCAAAATGCTTTTCTTGAACAGTCGCTCGTTTTCCGGATAATATTTTTCTATATTTGAAAGATTGAGCATATTTATTTAAGATAAGATATAAATTTATTAACTCTAACAGATAACGCCTTATTATGAAAAGCGTTAGAATATTTTTTAAACTTATTCATATCGGCCTTAATCTTAAATTCGGAAAAATTAAACCTTAAGCCGTCAAAATCTTTTTTGCTATTTATATGAGAATTAAGATAAAGATAATCAAGCGCGGCTTTTTCTATTTCGGCCACTGAATAGCGATGATTGTCATATTCTCTAAGCTCATAACCAAACATTAATTCAGGCTTAATGTGTTTATATGTAAAATTGCCAATGTCAGTTTTAATATTATTTGTCTTTTTTGAAGTTATCGCGGTTATTTTATAAACCCCCTCGGGAATAAGATTATATAGAGAAAAAGCCATTTCCAGGGAAATATACGATGGTTGATAAATGGTATTAGCAATTAAAAATAAAATTTGTTCGTTTATCAGCAGGTCGGAAAAAATATAATATCCCCTCTTTATCTTTCTTATATAATTTTTGCCAGCCCACTCGTTAAGACGACGCAAATCAAAATCGGCCTCAATTTTACGAATATCATTCAAGCTAAAAATAACAAAATCTTTTAATTTTCTTTTAAATTCTATAAATTGCATAATTTAGTCTTGTTTTGTTTCCGAAATATGTGTTTTTTAACATATAACAGTATAATAACGTTGTTGATAAATAATTACAGGTAAGGGGGTGTGGATGGTTGGGGTGAGGACGGAATTTTAGATTTAAAGAGGTCCGACCTCATTAGAAAAACCAAAAAACAAAAATCGCCTTTAACGGCGATTTTTGATATATTACGGATTTTCTTTTTTTATTCCTTTTACTTGGCTTGCTTTTCTTCTTCTTTAATGGCTTTTAAAATATCTTTTTTTAACTCCTGCGCCACCTTTTTGTTGTCCTTCAGAAATTTTTTGGCATTTTCCCAACCGACGCCCAGCTTGTTTTCGCCATAACTCAAAGTATTGCCCGATTTCTTGACCAAATTGTGTTTAGCCCCTATATTCAACAAATCTCCAGTCCAGGAAATGCCTTCGTCATACATAATCTCAAATTCACAGACCTTAAACGGCGGCGCCACTTTGTTCTTGACAATCTTGGCCTTTACTTTATTGCCGATGACATCTTCTCCTCTTTTAATCTGGGCCAACCGCCTGACCTCAATTCTGACGGAAGAATAAAACTTCAAGGCCAAACCTCCGGTGGTTGTCTCCGGATTGCCGAACATAATTCCTATTTTCATTCTTATCTGATTAATAAAAATGACTGCCGTCTTGGTCTTACTGACAATGCTAGTTAATTTTCTTAAAGCCTGACTCATTAAACGGGCCTGTAAACCCATTTGCTGGTCCCCCATCTCGCCTTCTATTTCCTTTCTGGGCGTTAAAGCGGCAACGGAATCAATGACAATGATATCAACACCGTTTGACCGCACCAAAGTTTCCACAATTTCCAAGGCTTGTTCACCGGTATCCGGCTGAGAAATCAAAAGTTCATCAATGTTCACCCCTATCTTTTTGGCGTATTCCGGGTCTAAGGCGTGCTCGGCGTCAATAAAAGCCGCAGTACCGCCTCTTTTTTGGGCCTCAGCAATCATATGCAGGGTTAAAGTGCTTTTACCGCTCATCTCCATACCGAAAATTTCAATTATCCGGCCGCGGGGAATACCGCCGACACCCAAGGCCAAGTCCAAAGAAAGACAGCCGGTGGGAATAACTTCCACTTCCATCCTTTTAGCTTCTCCCATTTTCATAATCGCTCCATCTCCAAAGCGGGCTTTTAACTGCTCCACCGCCATTTCGGCCGCTTTTTGACGGGGAGTTTCTTCTTGTTGTTTAACCATATGGTTGAATATTATTTTTATTCTGTTAAATTTTGTCCTTCTTCAAATACCACTTGAAGATAAATAATGCTCTTTTTAGAGTACCTCTTTTTAGCGGAAATTTCAATAGTGTTCAAACCAGGCAAAAGATCTATCCTCTGTTGGAAAATTCCTTTTTCAAATTCTTCCACTAACTGGTTGTTGACGAAAACGTCCGCCTGGGAATCTGTTTTCCCTTGAATTATGAACGGCCTCTCTTTAACAACCGTATCTTGAAGAGGAAATAAAAGTTCAATTTTCGGAGCAAATAAAACTTTTTTCGCGCTCCAACCGAAATAAAACATAACTGATAATACAATGATGCCGATAAAAACTATTTTAGGATTGATTTTTTCCAAAAAGTTTTCTTTTTTCATCCTTTCCTTTGGAAAATCTTTTTCCCGATGGTGGTATTTTAAATTCCACTGCTTGATAATTTCTTCCGCGTCCTGTTTTAAAAATTCAGAATATCTTTTTAAAAAACCGCGGGCGTAAGTTGAACTCGGTAATTTATAGAAATCATCCGCTTCCAGGAATTCGAGATATTTCACTTCTATGCCTATTTTTTTAGAAACCTCTTCCAGTTTTAATCCTTGCGAAAGACGAGCTTGTTTTAAAAGCCCGCCTAAAGTGTTTATTTTTATTTCTTTCTTGGTAAAAGGCATTTTTATTGTATTCCTTCGTCTTGATTTTTATCGTCGAAACTCTGATATACCTCTCTTGGTCTGGCTCCATCGGCCGGCCCGATTGCCCCTTCATCCTCCAGTAAATCCAGAAGCCGCGCGGCCCGAGCATAGCCGATACGCAAACGGCGCTGCAAAAGAGAGGCCGAGGCCTTGCCGGCCTGAATAACCGTTTCTCTGGCTTGAGACAATAATTCATCCTCCTTTAAATCACCGTGCCCTAAATTCGACCCCGCCTGCCGACTGTCAGTGATATCCTCTTGAAAGTCAGGTTCGGTAATATTCCTTAAATGTTCAACGATTCTTTTTACTTCTTCATCGGAAACATAAGCGCCTTGAATTCTTTTTGGCTTTGATAATTCCGCCGACATAAACAGCATGTCTCCCCTTCCCAGCAACTTTTCCGCTCCGGAAAAATCCAGAATGGTCCGGGAATCCATTAAAGAAGCCACGGAGAAAGCCACGCGAGACGTAATATTGGCTTTAATCAGACCGGTGATAATATCAACTGAAGGCCGCTGAGTGGCCATAACCAGATGAATGCCCGTGGCTCTGGCCATTTGGGCCAAACGAACGATGCAGGCTTCTACTTCCTGGGCTGCCACGGCCATTAAATCAGCCAATTCATCAATAATGATAATTATAAAGGGCAGTTTATTTTCCGGATTCGCCTCATTGAATGAATGGATGTCTCTTTTCTTCGCTTCAGCCATTACGTCAAAACGGCGCTCCATTTCATTAACCGCCCATTTTAAGGCGTTGATTGTCTTTTGGACATTGGTAATGACCGGCGTTAATAAATGCGGCAAATCATTGTAAAGGGTCAATTCCACCCTTTTGGGGTCAACTAAAATAAACCTTAAGTCAGCGGGAGAATTCTGATAAATCAGACTGACGATCACGGCATTGAGAAAAATGGTTTTTCCGCTGCCGGTCGCGCCAGCCACCAATAAATGGGGCATCTTTCCTATGTCAGCGAGCCAAATATTGCCGGCCACGTCCCGACCCAAAGCAACCGTCAGGTTTGACTTCCTGTTTTTAAAAATTTCATCCGATAGAATCTGCCTTAATCTGATGACCGCCACTTTTTGATTCGGAACTTCAATCCCCACCAAAGACTGCCCGGGAATCGGAGCTTCAATTCTGATGGGATGAGCGGCCAAAGCCAGGGCTAAGTCGTTATGTAATCCGGTTATCTGAGACAATTTTATCCCGTCAGCCGGTTTAAGGGTGTATTGGGCCACGGTCGGCCCGACTTTTATCTCCCCCATTTCCACCGGGATATTGAAATTTTCCAAAGTTTTCTGAATGATTAATTTATTTTCTTTTATATCTCCGGCATTGGGTTTAGTTGAATCGGCTTCCAATAAACTTATCGGCAAATCAATTTTCTTGTCAATCTTTACGTAAGAAATGTCTATTTCTTCCTTATTTTTGGTGAAGATGCTTCTTTTTTTGACTTTAACCGGCACTTCTTCCGTTACCTCATTTTCTGTCGGTCTTTCCAATAATCTTTCCGTTGATTCCGGCTTTAAAACCAATTTTTCTTTTTTTCTGAACATTAATTTTACTTTATTGAAAAATTTTTCGAATAAACTTCGTTGAATCAAAATGTCCGTCTTCTCGCCTCTTTTCGCCTCATCGGCGGATAAACCCGCCCCATTAGCGGATGAACGGCGAGTAATAAAACCGGTAAAAATTATAATCAGGTCAATGACTAAAAATCCGAATAAAATCACCCAGCCGGCCCAGAAACCAAAAGTGTTTATCATCAGGTAACTGACGCCGTAACCAAGGTATCCGCCGCCCCGGTGTTCAATCAAGGCCAAGTTATCGTTGATAAAATACAAATGAAAAATTGAAGCCAGAAATAAAATTAAAAAAAACAAACTGACGCATCGGGCCATAAATGAAGGATGTTTTTTTTCAAGAGCGCCATTCATTTCCCTGATTTTTTGATAATTTAAAATCAAAAATATGGCTATTAACAAGGAAATCGGAATAAACCAGCTGGCCCAGCCAAAAGCCATTTTTAAAACCGAAACTAAAAATTCTCCGGCCGCCCCGGCCAGATTAATTAATCCTAAAAATAAAATAATCGCCAAAATAAATAAAATTATGGCGACGATAAAACGCCTCGTCTGGACGTCCAAAGAAAATCCGGACTCTTTTTTTCCGCCAGTCGTTCGAGACCCTGAGGGGTCCTCAGACCCTGAACGGGAGGCAGACCTCCGCCAATGGGCGGACAGGCTGCCTTTGGCTAGCTTTCTTTTTTTGGCCATGCCAAATTTGTTAAAATTTAGAGTGAAGCGAATTAAATTTTATTATAATTAAATTGCTTTAATTTTTATATTAATAGATATTTAATTTCAAGGTTCTGCGAGCGAAGCGAGTAGGTTCTTATAAATTTGAGCACCCTGTTAAATAATTTCGCCAAAGGCGAAATTACCTCTTTGCGGCATTTAACAGGGTAAAGGTTTTGTTACCAAAATTCGTTCGCTAACGCTCCAAATTTCGGACAAAGCCCTTTAGTCCCGTTCCCACAGGAATCAATCTACCAACAATTACATTTTCTTTCAAGCCCCTTAAATAATCCGGCCGGCCACTAATGGCCGCTTTGACCAAAACTCTGGAAGTCTCTTGAAATGAAGCGGCGGAAAGCCAGCTGTCCGTACTGAGGGAAACGCGGGTGATTCCCGTTAATTGTTCCTGAGCTTCGGCCGGTCTTTTACCAACGGCTTTTATTTCTCGATTACATTCCCAAAGGTATGACTTCGGCACTAATTCTCCGGGAAGAAGGTCTGTATCACCGCCGTCTTTTATCAGACAACGAGAAAACATTTGATGAATGACTATTTCCACGTGCTTGTCATTTAATTTTTGCCCCTGGGAGGAATAAATATACTGAATTTCTTTTAAAATATATTTTTCCGTTTCTTCTCTGCCCCTTAACTCATAAAGTTCATGGAGGTCCAGGCTTCCGTCTGTCAGCTGTTGTCCGGCCGTCACTTTACTTCCGTCCTTAATCCAAATACCATACCCGGCAACATCGTATTCTTCTTCGTCGTCCCCCTTAGAGACAACCTGAATCATATTGTCTTTAATATTTATTTTACCCTTATATTTAGCTTTTATTTTCTTTTTATCAAGGACGGCTAAAATTTCGTCTTTTTTAACCTCCTGCCCGTTTTTAACTTTAATGTCCCATTTTTTTTCTTCATCTAACAAATAGGTTTCTGTTTTCTCTCCTTTAAACTTGATGATTATTTTTTTCTGATCTTTCTCCTGGATAACTTCCGCCACTCCGTCATGATGAGCCATAACGGCCTTTTTCTTTACGGGCCGTACTTCAAAAAGCTCTTCAACCCGAGGCAAGCCCTGGGTGATATCCTGACCGGCAACACCGCCGGTATGAAACGTCCTTAAAGTTAACTGGGTGCCCGGTTCGCCAATACTTTGAGCCGCCACTATTCCAACCGGCGCGCCAACTTCCGCCGGACGATTGTAACCTAAATCATTACCATAACACTTGGCGCAAATTCCCCGACTTGTCTTACAGGTAAGGATTGAACGAATCCAAACTTTTTCGGGGTCAGCTTCATTTACCTGTTCAGCTTTATCTCTGCCGATAATTTCATTGGCTTTAACGATTACTTTTTTATTTTTAGGGTCTTTAATGTCTTGAGCG